>CAUOQW010000019.1:0-13083 GCA_963506825.1 uncultured Cellvibrio sp. | reverse complement strand
GCGCAACCATGAATGCATTGATGGTCTATGCATGGCCTGGAAATGTGCGTGCGTTGCGTCATGCTTTGGAGCGAGCGGTAGTCTTGTGCTCTGGCGATGAGTTGTGTGAGGAAGATTTTTCGCTGTCGCACAATACAGCTAACAAAGAGCCTACTTCATCGAACACTTTGCATTTAGAAACGCTTGAAAAAAATGCAGTGATGAAAGCGCTAAAAAAACACGAAGGAAATATTTCTCAGGCCGCAAAAGATTTGGGCTTAACGCGCACTGCGTTATACAGAAGGATGGAAAAATATGAACTATAAATCCTTCAGCTTAAATATCGTGATGCGGCTCTTCGGTATTTTATTGGCTATGGCGCTGTTGATTTTTTTAATACAGAAAAGCGGGTTTTTGGCAAGTTGTATTGGGCTTGGGCTATTGCTGGCTGTACAGGTTTGGTGGCTTATTGTTTATATTGAAAAGACGCATCGCGAACTCAATGGATTTTTTGAAGCGGTATTGACGGATGATTTTACTCGTCATAGCTCGCACAAATTTAATAGTGTGGTTGGGCAAGAGCTGCACGAAAAATTTAAGTTGATTCAAGAGCGTTTTCAGCAGTTGCGCCATAAGCATGAAGAGTTGGTGCGCTATTACACCTTGCTACTTGAAAAAGTACCCGTCGCTATTCTTATTGTGGATGGCAAAAAATTGAGTTTGGCTAATTCTGCGGCGCAGAAATTGTTTCAACGGAACCACTTGGAGTATACCGACTATCTTCATCAGTTTGGTTCGCAGTTGGCGCAAGATGTACAGCAGATTGCACCCGGTGAACAGCGTACATCACAGCTCTTATTAAATAAAACGACCACCTCGTTGAGTTTGTCGGCAGCGAGTATTCAGTTGTCGGATGGACTTAAAAAAATCGTGAGCCTAAACCCCATTCAGCGCGAGTTGGATAAACAAGAAATGACGGCTTGGCAAAATCTGGTACAAGTCTTTACCCACGAAATTATGAATTCCATGACGCCCGTGGCCAGTTTGAGTAAAACGGCAGCAGATTTGTTGGCGGGTGTAGATCTAAAATCTAGCAGTGAGCGCGGGGAAATCATTGCGGATGCGCATCAAGCCATTAATGTTGTGGCGCGCAGGGCAGATAATTTGATGAGCTTTGTGCAGGCATATAGACGCATCGCTAACCCGCCCCAAATTCAATGTACCAAGCTTGATGTGCAACCATTGTTGGCAGATATATACCAACTATTTCATGATCAGCTAATCGCTAAAAATATTAAGCTGAATTATCAAGTGACGCCCGAAAATCTAGCCTTAAATGCAGACCCTATACAGCTGGAGCAAGCACTTATAAATCTGGTGAAAAATGCCTTGGAGTCCATAGATTCTAGCCAAGAAGGCGAAATTGTGGTGCAGGCTTATATAGGCGGTGGCGGCAATGTTTGTATCGATGTGATTGATAATGGCTGCGGTATTGCGAGTGATAAGCTGGAACAAATTTTCGTGCCTTTTTATACGTCGAAACGCGAGGGCACTGGGGTAGGTTTATTTTTGGTTAAACAAATTATGCAGGCGCATGCTGGTTCTGTTTATGCGGCTCAAGCTGAACGGCGTGGAACATTGGTTCGTCTGATTTTTTAGCGCTGATGTAAACTTAAATGCCGTTCTTATAAAAAAGGCACCGTCAACCCAGTTGACGGTGCCTTTTTTAAACCAATTGGCATTTACAATTTAAAGCTGTTCAATTCTTTCTGTAGTTCAGCACTTTCTTGACTGAGCTGGCTTCCGCTGGTATTAACAATTTGCGCATTCGCAGAAACTTTTTCAGACAGGGCATGGATTGCGGTGACGTTTTTGCTTACCTCATTTGCCACTGAGCTTTGTTGATGTGATGCGGTTGCAATTTGGTGATTCATGTCATTAATTACGCTAATGTTGGAGCGAATCTTATCGAGTGCACCACCGACTTTAGAGGCAGTATCAATCGTATCGCGGGCAGCAGCGGTGCTGGTGTTCATTGCCTGATGCGCTTCATCGGCAGCGCGTTGCAACTGCACAATAATAGATTCAATCTCTTCAGTGGATGAACGAGTTTTTTGTGCGAGTGAACGCACTTCATCTGCCACTACCGCAAAGCCGCGGCCTTGTTCACCCGCACGCGCAGCTTCAATGGCGGCGTTTAATGCGAGTAAGTTGGTTTGTTCTGCGATGGTACGAATAACTTCCATCACCGAACCGATATTGACCGAATTATTTTTCAATACTTGAATTTTTTGTGCTGTAGATTCAATTTGTATCGTCAAGCGATTTACGTTTTCGAGTGAGGTATTAACAATTTCATTACCTTGTTCAGCCAAAATGCTGGTGGCATTAGTGCGCTCAGCTGTATCACCTGCGTGACGTGCAATTTCATTGGCGGATGCAGATAACTCTTCTACCGCAGTGGCAACTAATTCAATTTCGCGCAATTGTTGCGAGGTGGAGCTTACAGTACTTTCGGTGGCATGCGACATGGTGGAAACATTTTGACGAACTTTTTCGTTTACGTTTACAACATTGCGAATAATGTGCGAGATATGTTCGAGTACGCGGTTGAAGTTATGCGCAAGTGCGGCTACCTCATCGCGGCTTTCAGTTGAAAGTCTTCTGGTGAGGTCACCACCGCCGTCTGCAATGCTAGATAGAGAGCGCGTTACTTCGGCAACAGGTTGTAGGACAAGCTTTTGCATTAATAAATAGACGGCAATAAGGCTTGCTAACAACAAGCAGATAACCACCACAATATTATTGATGGATTGATTATGCAGGGTTGCCTGCATAGCGCGTTTTGAAAAAGTAATATCGTAGCTGCCAATTTTGGCGTTGTTGTAAGTGATTTCAACGCCTTTAGCGACAATCAGGTCATCGTTGTCTTTGTCATCTTTTTTGTTTTCGTTTTCATTGGCGAGTTCTTGATTGCGATGGTCTGTCACAGTCACTGCCGTAATCATATCGGTGTTTACCAACGATTTTGCAATGGCTTTAACCTGATCAAAATCGTAAGCGAATACGGCTTCTTTAATCGATGAGTTAGTCAGCTCAATCATTGCTGCTTTGTCTGCATCAAAATTACTTTGTAGTCCGCGTGAGGCAACGTTGTAATTTATCGCCGCTACTATTATTGAAATAGTCACCATGGCAATAAAGAGTGTTGCCATGAATTTAGTGAGTAAGGATTTTTGTACCATCGTGTCCCCCGACATGCTTTAACGTTTTTTGCGAGTGAGTCTTAATTGTCTTGGTTTGTCTTAATTGTCATAGGTTAGCGGCTTGAGTCATCCAAGCTTTAGCGGCTAACTATGTTTTAAATTATTGCGCGATTCTGAGCCACTTCCAGGTTGCGTTTTCTGAGTATAGATGCGTATTTCTTATTGTGTGGCAAATCACGTAAAGAATCGTATTGAAAGTTTTGGTGTGTTTAGGGGATGTTTTGGGAAGGTAGTTTGAAGGAGGGTGTAGCGTTAGGCTCTGGAGTGAATGCCTAGAGAGGGCGCAGACACCTGCGCCCTGTGGGCAGGTGTCTGCGCTAGGCACAGATTTAGTCTTCGTCGTTGCCGCCAGCCATACCCAAATCCTTGAGCTTACGGGTGAGGGTGTTGCGGCCCCAGCCTAGTAAATTGGCGGCATCGCGCTTGCGGCCAGCAGTGTATTTAAGTGCGGTTTCGATCAAGGCGCGTTCAAAAGTGGGTACAGCTTCGCTCAATAATTGGTGCTGACCTTTGGCGAGTGCTTGGTCGGCCCAATGGCGTAGAGCGCGCTCCCAATCGTCTGCCGGCGCACTGCCTTCTTTATGTTCCAGCAATTCTGGCGGTAAATCTTCCACGTGAACTTCGCGGCCAGATGCCATGACGGTGATCCAGCGGCAGGTGTTTTCCAGTTGGCGTACGTTGCCTGGCCATTGCAAACCGCAGAAGTAATCTTCAGTTTCGGGCAGCAAAACCTTGGTATCCACGTTTAACTCGGTAGCGGCTTTATGTAAGAAGAAGCGCGCCAACTTGGGGATATCTTCACGACGATTGGCGAGTTTTGGGATATGGATACGAATAACGTTTAGGCGATGGAACAAGTCTTCGCGGAAGCGATTGTCGGCTACCAAGGTTTCTAAATTTTGGTGGGTAGCGGCGATGATGCGCACATCCACTTTTACGGGGGTATGGCCGCCCACGCGGTAAAACTCACCATCGGCCAAGACACGTAATAAACGGGTTTGGGTTTCGGCGGGCATATCGCCGATTTCATCGAGAAATAATGAACCGCCGTTGGCTTGTTCAAAGCGGCCTTGACGCTGTGCGGCTGCGCCGGTAAAGGCACCTTTTTCGTGGCCGAAGAGTTCAGACTCCATCAAATCTTTAGGAATTGCCGCCATGTTCAATGCAATAAAAGGTTCATTGCGGCGTGGGCTGTGGCGATGCAGTGCGCGCGCCACCAACTCTTTACCGGTGCCGGATTGGCCGTTAATGAGTACCGTGATGTTGGATTGCGAGAGGCGACCAATGGCGCGAAAGACTTCTTGCATGGCCGGTGCTTCACCGATGATTTCGGTGTTGGCATCAATCTCTGCGGCGGCTGGTGCATCGTTTTTTTGCTCTTGCGCATGGGCGAGTGCACGTTGGGTTACCGCGACGGCGTCGTCCACGTCGAATGGTTTGGGCAGGTACTCGAATGCACCGCCTTGGTAGGCTGCAACCGCGCTATCCAGATCAGAGTGCGCGGTCATAATAATAATCGGGATGTGCGGATGAGTGTTGTGTAAGTTACTCAAGAGCACCAGTCCGTCAGTTCCGGGCATGCGAATATCGCTGATGATGGCATCGGGCGTGTCGCGATTGAGCTGCCCCAAGGCGCTATCGCCCGAGTCAAACACGCGTGTCTCTATATTTGCCGATTGCAGGGCCTTTTCCAGCACCCAGCGGATTGAACGGTCATCGTCGATGATCCAAACCTTATTAGACTTCTGCATGTTACGCTTCCATTGGTAGGTAGAGTGAGAAACGGGTTTTGCCCGGCTCACTGTGGCACTCGATGAGGCCGTTGTGTTGATGAATCAGGTGTTGCGAAATCGTTAATCCAAGCCCGGTACCTTCGGCGCGACCAGTGATCATGGGGTAGAAAATGTTCTCGATCATGTCTGTGGGGATGCCGGGGCCGTTGTCGATAATGTCAATACGACATACTAGTGGGTGATGTTTACGGCCAATGGTGTACTGGCGTTGAATGCGGGTGCGCAATTGAACTACGCCATTGGTCATGCCTGCTTCCAACAGTGCCTGCATGGCATTGCGCAAAATATTGAGGCAGGCCTGGATCAGCATTTCTTTATCGCCATAAATATTGGGAATGCTGGGGTCGTAGTCGCGCACTAATTTAAGGGCGTCATTGCTTTCGGCTTTGATAATAGAGGCAACGCGTTCTAGCACTTCGTGGATGTTTAGCTCAGACCACTTGGGCAGTTGGTTGGGGCCGAGCATGCGGTCAACCAGATTGCGCAAGCGATCTACTTCATCAATGATGATATTGGTGTATTCGGTAAGCCCTGAGTGGGGTAGCTCGCGCGCTAACAATTGCGCTGCGCCACGAATTCCGCCCAGCGGGTTTTTAATTTCGTGTGCCATGCCGCGAATTAAATTGCGGGTGGTTTCGTGCGATGAAGTCACCATTTCGTCGCGGCTAATACGTAGCAGGCGATCAATAGGTTGAATTTCTATAATCAGACCTTCTTGCTCACCAAAGGGGGTAACGGTGTAATCCACGGTAATGGTAGTGCCGTGTAATAGACGCCATTCAGCGTGGCGTTTGGTGTAGTGATTGGCTTTGCTGGCGGCGAGTTTTAGCTGCTTCTCGGTTTCTTCGGTTTCGAAGAAGAAGTAGGTAATAGGTTCGCCTCTATTGGTTTCGCAGCTCATGGCAAGCAGAGCTTCTGCCGCTGGGTTCATGTGAATCAACAAGAGGCTGCTGTCGACCAGAACTATGGCTGTGCTTAGGCTATCCAATAGGGGCTTGTAGATATCGCGTTCAGTCAAGTCGCTTAAAACTCCAAAATGCCTTGGGAAGGTGCAGTTGCTTTGATACAAAGAAATGCAAAAAGTAAACCAACTGCGGCAAAGCCAGAAAATGGGGCGTTTGAGCGATCTATTCTAGTCGGGCCGGATAAAAAATGCTTTATTTTGGTGCTTGTTGTAATTTCTTGGGCACTGGAACAACTTTTTGCTTTGGTAATGGGCGCATAACAACAAGTGTAATGGCATTAGATTGGGCGAGGGGTTTGCCTTCGGAATCCACCACTTCCACGGTCAGTGTATGCTCGCCACGTGGGGGTTCGGTGATGATATAGGTCATTTCCGGGGTGGTTGTCAGGGTGGTGCCGTCCAATTTATAGACAAATAAATCGCCATTGCTGAGGTTTTGGTTGACGCCAATTGATACGCTAACCGAGCGCTCGTCAGCTAGCAGGGTTGTGCCGTTTTCTGGTGCAAGTATTTGAATCCGATATTCCAACGGGGCTTGGTTATTTGAGGGTGTATTGATTGGGCCGGTGTTCGGCATTGCGGTGGGGGTGGGCAGACTGTTAATGGTTTTAAGTTCTAGGGGTTTGGCTTCGGTATTTGCGGGTGGCACGTCTGTGTAAGTGATATGACCATTTTTATCGACGGTTTTGTAAATCTCGGCAGTGGCGAAGCTGCTAAGTGTAAGGATCAGGCTGGCGGCAATCAGTAAGTGATGAGGCATCTTGGCAAATCCTGTTGGGGTATGGCTAAGAGATTACTCGCGATTGCCTAAAAGAAAAAGCCCGCACAGTTACATGCGGGCTTTTTTATGTACAGGATGTGCTGTATGCCGCGGACGCATGGATGCGTGGAGCGGCAACAACTCAGATCAGCTTTCGCTAATTACACGCTGTAGTAGAGTTCGAATTCTACTGGGTGCGGAGTCATGTTAACGCGTTGAATCTCGCCTTTCTTCAAGTCGATGTAAGCATCGATGAAGTCTTTAGAGAATACGCCGCCTTTCAACAAGAACTCGTGGTCAGCTTCCAAAGCAGCCAAAGCTTCTTCCAAAGATGCGCACACTTGTGGAATTTCTGCTTCTTCTTCTGGCTCTAAGTCGTACAAGTCTTTAGTAGCAGCTTCGCCCGGATGAATCTTGTTCTGAACACCGTCGATACCAGCCATCAACAAGGCTGCGAAGCACAAGTATGGGTTAGCAGTTGGATCTGGGAAACGAGTTTCAATACGCTTAGCCTTCTCGCCAACAGTGTAAGGAATACGGATTGAAGCAGAGCGGTTTTTAGCAGAGTAAGCCAACATTACTGGGGCTTCAAAGCCTGGAACCAAACGCTTGTAAGAGTTGGTAGACGCGTTACAGAAAGCGTTCAATGCTTTAGCGTGCTTGATGATACCGCCGATGTAGAACAAAGCAGTTTCAGACAAACCAGCGTAAGCGTCGCCTGCGAATTGGTTTTTGCCATTCAAAGAGAATGACTGGTGAACGTGCATACCTGAACCGTTATCGCCGATCAAAGGCTTAGGCATAAAGGTCGCAGTTTTACCATATTGGTGAGCAACGTTGTGGATACAGTACTTGAGGATTTGTACTTCGTCCGCTTTCTTTACCAAAGTGTTAGCGCCTACGCCGATTTCACATTGGCCAGCGTTTGCTACTTCATGGTGATGGATTTCAATTTCCAAGCCCATAGCTTCCATAGCATTACACATAGCGCCACGGATGTCGTGCAATGAGTCAACTGGAGCAACTGGGAAGTAACCGCCTTTTACGCGTGGAGCGTGGCCGTGTTTACCTTCGGTATCTTCACCTGATTGCCATGCAGCTTCTTCAGATTTGATCTTGTAGAAAGCGCCGCCCATACCTGAATGGTAGTGAACGCTATCAAAGATGAAGAATTCTGGCTCTGGACCGAACAAAGCTTTGTCGCCCAAGCCAGTTGATTTCAAATATTCTTCAGCGCGCAAGCCCAAAGAACGTGGGTCGCGGTCGTAACCTTGCATAGTGGCTGGTTCAACGATATTGCAACGTACGTTAATGGTAGCTTCGTCGTAGAAAGGGTCTAAAACAGCGGTAGAGTCGTCAGGCATAAGGATCATGTCTGAATCGTTAATGCCTTTCCAGCCAGCGATAGATGAACCATCAAACATTTTACCGTCAACGAAGAACGCGTCGTTAACAACGTGAGCAGGGAAAGTAGCGTGTTGCTCTTTGCCGCGGAAGTCAGTGAAGCGCAGGTCAATCCAGCGAGCTTCGTGTTCTTTAATCAGGTCTAAAGTCTTAGACATGTGAGATGCCTCCAAGTGTTTATAGCTTTATTAAATTAGCTAAGGTCAGTGAAATTTTTCCCGCTTTCATCCGTCGCTCATCCACTTGCAATGAGCGGGCGAGATTAGGGTGATCGAAAAGGGGCAAAATATATGCCATCCACCGAAAATAGCAACAAGTCTTTAAAAATAAGGGCCCGTAAAAACGGCATTTTTTGTAAATGCACCAAAATAATACATATTGCTGTGCGTCAGATCTATTTTGGTGCTTTGTGGTGGTGTACAGCTTTGGCAAGGGGTCGCATTATGGTCTGAGAGGGGTTGTATGGAGGGCGTTCATTCTGTTTTTTGCTATTTTGCTGGTCTTTTGATTAGCTCCCCCCTAGTTCTTAATATCTGGTTGCGCAGATATTCATGGGCCATTTTTCTGGTTTTGGCGCTGCCAGGGGTCTACTCAGGTATAATCGCCGCCTTTTTACCCAGCTAGGCATTATTCCATGCATTTCATTGTCAAAGTTTTCCCTGAGATCATCATCAAAAGCGCACCTGTGCGTAAACGTTTTATGCGCCAATTGCGCGAGAATTTGCGCGTGCTCTTAAAGCCGATTGATAACCGCATTAAAGTGCAGAGCGACTGGGAAAAGTTGGAGATTGTGGCGCCGGATGTGGATGACTCCATTATTGCGCAGGCCTCAGAGGTCTTGGCGCACACGCCGGGAATTGCCAACTTCTATCTGATCCAAGCCTATCCTGTGGGCGATTTGGACGATATTTACCAAAAAGTCCTGCCGCATTGGAAAGACGCACTCGCCGGTAAAACCTTTTGCGTGCGCGCTCGTCGCCACGGTAATCATGAGTTTACATCGACTCAAATTGAACAGTATGTCGGTGGTGGCTTGCTGCATAATTCCGATGCCAAGGGTGTAGATTTACATAATCCTGACATTATTGTTCCGCTTGAAGTGAAGTGGGATCGCCTATTTGTCATCGCCAAAAAGACCCAAGGTTTGGGCGGTTATCCGCTCGGCGCACAAGATGCCGTGTTGTCGCTAATCTCCGGTGGATTTGACTCTACGGTATCGACTTATCTCTGCATTAAGCGCGGCCTGCGTGCGCACTACTGTTTCTTTAATCTCGGCGGTCGCGCTCACGAAATCGGCGTTAAAGAAGTTGCGTACTATTTATGGAACAAATACGGCTCATCGCACCGCGTGAAGTTTGTAACAGTTCCTTTTGAGGATGTCGTACGCGAGATTTTAGAAAAGGTCGAAAATCCCTATATGGGTGTGATCCTTAAGCGCATGATGTTGCGCGCTGCCGAAGTAGTTGCCGAATCGTTGGAGTTGCCTGCGTTAGTGACTGGCGAAAGCGTTGCGCAGGTGTCCAGTCAAACGCTCGTTAACCTAAACGTGATTGATCGCGCCATCGACATGATTGTTCTGCGCCCGCTGGCGACTATGGATAAAGGTGAGATTATTGATATCTCTCGAAAGATCGGCACTGAAACCTTTGCGGCGCAAATGCCGGAATATTGCGGCGTAATTTCGGTAAACCCTACTACTAAAGCCAAAATGTACAAGGTTGAGCATGAAGAGGCTCGCTTTGATATGACGGTGCTGGAGCGTGCCATCGCCGACCGCCGCGCACAGAATATCGATGAAATCGTCAATGAACTGGATGCCGACTTATCGGTACTGGTTGTGGGTGAGATGACAGCTGATCAAATTCTTATCGATATCCGCCATCCCGATGAAGAAGAGGCGAACCCGCTGGGTCTGGATGGCATCACCATCCTCAAAATCCCCTTTTATGGCCTCAATAACAAATTTCCCACGCTGGAACAAAACGTCCAGTACTACCTCTATTGCCAAAAGGGCGTAATGAGCCAATTACATGCCGCGAATTTAAAAGATGCAGGATATTTAAATGTGGGGGTATATAGGCCTGAGCCGAAGAGTGCCTGTGCGATTTAGCATTGCTCAATCTTCCTTAAATTGGGTGGCCGGCATTAATCCTAATTGAATGACTGCCTAAAAAATCACCAATTTCCTTGCGATAAGCATATCCCTGTCACGCCGACATGGGTATAATGCGCGGCCTCAGATTTGCCGCAAAAATCTTGTGTAATGAAATTTTGCGGCGGTCGCGTCTAAATTGTTGGTGTAAACAGCTGATTTACAAGCATTTTAGGCGCTAGCGTTTGGCATTTGCCAAGCGGCGGGAGAGTACCCCTGCACCCATTGCCTATTCATTCCCAAGAGAATCACCACTGTGACAGATACAGCTTCAGTTCGTAAATTACGCAACATCGCCATCATTGCCCACGTTGACCATGGTAAAACTACTTTGGTTGATAAACTGTTGACTCAGTCTGGCACCCTTAATCGCCGCAATGAAGGCGCTGATCTGATCATGGATTCCAACGATCAAGAGCGTGAGCGCGGTATTACCATCCTCGCGAAAAACACCGCTATTACTTGGAATGACTACCGCATCAACATTGTGGACACCCCTGGACACGCCGATTTCGGCGGTGAGGTTGAGCGCGTTCTGTCGATGGTTGACTCAGTATTGTTGTTGGTTGACGCCGTTGGCGGACCAATGCCACAAACTCGTTTCGTAACGCAAAAAGCATTTGAACAAGGTTTGAACCCTATTGTTGTTATCAACAAAGTTGACCGTCCAGGCGCACGTCCGGATTGGGTTGTTGATCAAGTATTTGAATTGTTTGACCGTTTGGGCGCTACCGACGAGCAGTTGGATTTCCCAATCGTATACGCATCTGCATTGAACGGTGTTGCTGGTTTGTCTCCCGATGCTTTAGCAGATGACATGACTCCGCTGTTCCAAATGATTATTGATAAAGTAAAAGCGCCAGCGGTAAATGCTGATGGTCCACTGCAAATGCAAATTTCTGCGCTGGACTACAACAGCTACGTAGGAGTTATCGGAATCGGCCGCATCACTCGCGGTACCTTGTCTCCGAACCAACAAATCGTAGTTGTTCCGCATGAAGGCGAGCAACGCAAAGCGAAAATCCTGCAAGTAATGGGTTTCCACGGTCTTGAGCGTGTTGAGACTGATCTTGCTACTGCTGGCGATATCGTGTGTATCACTGGTGTTCAAGGTCTCGGTATTTCCGACACCATTTGTAGCCCAGATTGCATCGAACCAATGAAACCATTGAGCGTTGATGAGCCTACTGTAAGCATGACTTTCCAAGTAAACGATTCTCCGTTTGCCGGTAAAGAAGGCAAGTACGTGACTACCCGTAATATTAAAGACCGTTTGGATCAAGAATTGATTCACAACGTGGCTTTGCGTGTTAAAGAAGGTGAGACTCCGGATAAATTTATCGTGTCTGGTCGTGGCGAATTGCATTTGTCGGTATTGATCGAAAATATGCGTCGTGAAGGTTACGAAATGGGTGTATCGCGCCCTGAAGTAATCGTGAAAGAAATCAATGGTGAAAAGCATGAGCCCTTCGAGCAAGTGGTAATCGACGTTGAAGAGCAGCATCAAGGTAAAGTGATGGAAGAACTCGGCCTGCGTAAAGGCGAGTTGCACAACATGGAGCCGGATGGTAAAGGCCGCATCAAGTTGGAATTCCTCTGCCCATCACGCGGTTTGATTGGTTTCCGTGGTCAGTTCCTTACTATGACCTCTGGTTCAGGCATCATGACCAGTATTTTTGATCACTACGGCCCAGTTAAAGAAGGCGAAGTGGCCAAGCGTCAAAACGGCGTGTTGATCTCTATGGTGAAAGGTAAAACTCTCGCTTACGGTTTGCACCCACTGCAAGAACGTGGTCGTTTGTTCTACGGCGCGGGCGCTGAAGTGTATGAAGGGCAAGTTGTTGGTATTCACTCACGCAGCAACGACTTAGTTGTTAACCCAACCAAAGCAAAACAACTTACCAACGTTCGTGCATCGGGTACTGATGATGCGTTAACTTTGTCTCCACCGATTCGCCACACGCTTGAACAAGCGTTGGAATTTATTGAAGAAGACGAATTGGTAGAAGTAACTCCGCTGAGCATTCGTGTGCGCAAGAAATTGCTCACTGAAAACGAGCGTAAGCGCGGTAAGAAAGCCTAACAATTAAATTGTTATTGGTTTGAAAAATCCCCTGCGCGAAAGTTCAGGGGATTTTTTTTGAATGGCTAACCCCCTCCCAACCTCTCCCTCCGAGAGGAGGAGGGGCCGACTCCCTACTCGCGATGCTCATACCATTTACAGCAAAGCTTGCG
Organism: uncultured Cellvibrio sp.; assembly: GCA_963506825.1. Classification (GTDB taxonomy): domain Bacteria; phylum Pseudomonadota; class Gammaproteobacteria; order Pseudomonadales; family Cellvibrionaceae; genus Cellvibrio. The sequence goes on along the minus strand of CAUOQW010000019.1, from coordinate 530 downwards.
CGAAGTTCAATCAGCTCCTCCCCTTTGTGAAAGAGGGGTTGGGAGGGGGTGCAGTTACCGAGTGGGTTATTGTGAGAAGCACAATGGATATATATTTTCTAATTTCATTTCTAATTCTCGGTGCCTTTACCGGTCTTTTTGCCGGCTTATTTGGTATTGGCGGCGGCGGTATTATGGTGCCAATTCTCACCTTTATTTTTGTGAAAATGGCATTCCCTGCTGAGCATTTGGTGCATATAGCTTTAGCAACGTCTATGGCCGCCATTGTGCCCACGGCGATTGCAAGTTTACGCGCGCATCATGCACGCCAAGCGGTTATGTGGAGTGTGGTGGTTAAAATTGCACCGGGAATTTTATTCGGCACTTTTGCGGGGACTTTTTTGGCGAGCTATTTATCGGCAAAGCCTCTCGCGATTTTCTTTTCGTGTTTTATGGCTTTTGTTGCGTTGCAAATGGTGTTAGATCGTAAGCTAAAAGCCTCGCGCAAAATTCCGGGTGCGTTTGCCTTAACCGGTGTGGGTTCGGGGATT
>CAUOQW010000018.1:0-13824 GCA_963506825.1 uncultured Cellvibrio sp. | reverse complement strand
TAAATTGCCGATGTACAACCGCTGTACGCCGCCGCGAAACAGCGCGTTGATTTGCTTATCGGTATACAGCTCGCTGGCCACTAGTTTGTTATCTATTTCCAGTTTTACGGCATCCAGATTAAAGAATTGGCCGAGATCCATAGAGAGATAAATAGCAACTTGATTGCTCGCGGGATAGAGCAATTCTTCTTCCAGAATTAACAAATCGCGGTTGAGGTTGAGCACCGAGACTTTAAGGTTTTCTACTTCCGGTGTAACCGCAGGTTTTTGTACTGATTCTGTAGGCGCTGTGGATGACGGTGCTGTCGTTGGAGGAGTGGCAGATGAAGGCGCTGGTGCCGCCTCCTGAGCGCTCGCTGCGGTACCTAGACACACAGCCAAAATGAATCCTAACAGCGGTAATTTTACCGATTGAATGAACATGCCTGCCCCGCCCTGTGTCGTGCCAATTGTGGTTTGCGATTATGCAATTCTAGAAGCCCGTGAGTTTATTGGGTGTGACTCTATCCACACTTAACTCACCCATCTCAGCGGTTTCATTAAAACTTTTTATGTTTGATGTGTTTAGCGAGACGCCATAAAACCGGATTAACTAAAAAGCCTGCGCTAAGAATAGTCGCTCTTATTGGCAGTATTAAAAAATCCGCAGGGCAATCTTCAATTTCGTGATCAAGGTGGCGTTAAACCTTTGCTGTAGAGAACTTTTCCGGTTTCGGTGATCACTACCGCATCAAAACCGGGCAGACTATCAATCAATGCCAAGCCTTTTTCCGGCCCCATGATGAAAATGGTTTTGGTGAGAGGATCTGTATCGAAACCTGCGGGGCCAATGACGCTCGCACTGATAATTCCGTGGGGTGACTTGCCGGTTTTGGGATTGATGATGTGATGTACCCGTTGGCCATCCTTATCGATGAAAAAGCGTTCGTAATCGCCTGAAGTAGAAATCGCGCAATTTTCCAGCGGCAGAGTAATTGCCACGGCATTTTTATCCGCGGCGCGCGGGTTGCGAATACCCACTAACCAAGGCTTGCCGAGTTTATCGCCAATGACCCGGCTATCGCCACCCGCGCTTACATTGGCGTTGGTAATGCCCAACTGCTGCAAAATTTCCGCTCCGCGATCCACCGCATAGCCTTTAGCTATGCCACCCAAATCTATGTAGACCTTGGGGTGATCGAAATAGACGGTATTGTTTTTGGCATCGAGATGAATAAATTTGTAATTGATTTGCGGCACCAGCTCTTTGAACTGCGCATCAGTCGGTTTTAGGCCTTTGCGATAATCGTAATAGCGCGCAAGCGAGGCGAATGTGATATCGAAAGCGCCGCCGCTGAGCTCGCTGTAGTGATTGGCTTTTTGAAGTAAGCGCACCATTTCTGCCGAAATAGGCAAAGGCTTGGCCGCCGTTGCTTTGGGGGCAAGCTCATTCACGCGGGAGAGTTCACTGGTGGGAATAAAGGGACTGTACTGCTGGTCGATGCGGCGCATTTCCGCCATAACCGCGGCTGTAGCCTGCTCGGCCTTGGCGTCATCTGCGTGGTGCAGGGTGACATTGATGACAGTGCCCATAATATTTTGGGTATCGCCATGCCAACCTGCCAATGCCGGTAAACTCACCCATGTCGAAATTAATAGGCACAAGCAACCGGCAAAGAATTTGTTCACACGCACTCCTTAGTGAGATGGCGCTGGTGCTAGAAATTTAAATCCACCGCGTACACGATATTGCCTTGCTCATCATTAGCTTGCTGCACTGCAAACATGGACAACCAAGCCGCCGCGTTGATTTCGCGAAAATAAGGCTCTGGCATCACAAGCTTACCGGCAATGCGCGCACCGGTTGGATAAGGCAGGCTGCCATTGAGATCCATACGCAGCGGGCCGCTGATATCCACTATGTGGGCATTCAGGCCATTTTTGCCATCATCCGCCAGTTCTGCACCCAGACCGCCCAAATTCATCCAATTAGAGCCGTTGTAGATTTTTCCATCCGCCCAAGTCGCTTTGCCGCGAATTTTTTGCAAGCGGTTATCGCCGAGTTCAAGTTGTTCAATCGTGAACGCAAATTGCCCACTCACGGCCAAGGGCAAGAGCGGTTGCACCAAAGCAGCAGGAAACGTCATGGTGGTATCTTTAAGAGTGAGACCCCTTGTGCCTTTTACACACACATAGCCATCGAACTCTTGATTCTCCATTTTGGTGGTGATGTACGCGCAGGGTTTTAGCGTGAACAGCGACAGCACATTCAGCTTCCACGTCAATTGACCAATGGACTGATCCAGACCTTTGATCTTTACACTCACCAAGCTGGCGCGACCCGACCAAAGCGTACCCGATACGCCATTCATGGCCACATCGCCACCGCGCGTTAAAATATAAGCGCCCCAAATAGCGGGCAGGTTTATAACGACAAAATAGAGCCACACCAGCACACCCAGCGTGATCCAAAATTTTTTACTTGCATTGAGTTTGGGCAATACCAAGCTTGAAGAGATCATCGACAAATTAACCTTATGGATTAGGGCTTCACGAGGCGCAGATTGATAGCAACCAAGCCCGGATCATTGCTGGCAGTAATAGAAAACTCGCGGATGGCTATGTGGTATTTGGTCTCCAACTCATAGAGCCACTGCATAACTAATTCTGAGGTAATTCTGTCTACCCGCACACGTACTTCGCCGTTGGCACCGGGCGTAAAACTAGTCATGGTGACGCCGTTATCGCGCAGACTGGCATCAATTAAACCGCTGATATCACTACCTGAGGCTGACTGATTGGATTGCTGCGCCACGATTTCAAACTGGCGTGCCAACACCTGTACTTTGCCCAAGGATTGCTCAGTGTTGGTGGTCGTTTTTAGCAGCGAGTCGCGCTTGTTCTGTAACGGCGACAAGACCGCCAGCCACAAAATATAGACGGCAACCAGTATGCCGCCCGCAAGCAGCATTATTTGCTCGCGGCGATTGAACTGTGAAAGCGAACTCAATAGTTTTTCCATAATGCTTTTGCCTTGTCGTTGTCGCCTTATTGTTGTGGCTTGCTGATTTTCAGGCGGCCATTACTTAAATCGCCTTGGGTAGTCGCCGCGATAGGATCTACCGCATAGCCCTGTGCAATTAGTGCCTGCCGCAGAGCATCCAGAGAACCGAAAGAATGGGCTTGCGCGCTTACCGATAGGTCGCCGGTATCCGCCGAGTAAGAAATGACTTTTACCGTAACATCCGGATTGGCCGCAATTATGGGTACAACACCAGCCAAGACTTTCACAACACTGCCCGTTTGGGTTTTGGGCTGGAGTTGTTGCAACTTCAAGCGCAGGCGTTTTTCTGGATCATCGGATTGACCACTCGGCACCACCGAGCGATAGACCGCCTCCATTTGTTGGCGCAGCTGTAAGTTTTGTTTGTTAAGTTTGTAGATATTGAAACCCAGCACACCCACATAGACCACTAAAGTCACCAGCGCCAAAATACCTACACCGCGCCAGAGTTTGAGCCAACGCGCCAAGGGCAAGCGCTGGGAGAACTCCGCTTGGCAGAGATCTATCGCCTTGCCGTTAAAATCCAATTGCCAATCATCAGCCAAAGCTTGGCTGCTAACACAGGCCGCCAAATGTGGTGGCAGACTTTTATAAAGCGCATCCAGATCCGCTTGGGCGGAAGCGCGCAGTACCAAATAGGGCAAGTTATCGCCCAGTTTCTGCGAGGCAATTAACATATCCAAAGAAGATGCCACCAGCGGTAACGGCACGCTAAACGCTTCCTGCTCAGCAAAGCGCAGATTTACCTGCCCATTCTCGAGCCCCAGCACCCAAGTGGCCGAAGGGTTAGCGGTGAGCTTTTCTACTGCTGTATCACTCGCTTCCGCCACGCTCGGTTCTTGTGGCTCACTCGCTACCGGCGCCACTAAGGGCAGTAGCATGGGCGTGGCCCAGCAGCGTGTAACCTCTACACCTATGCTCGCCAGTTGAGTAAAGATAGCTTTCAGCCAATGCTTGTCGGTATAAGCCAAGGTGACTTTACCGGCTACGGCAGAACCCACGGCAACGTGTAGATCTTCAATATCGCCCACCACCGATTCTTCCAGCTGAAACGGCAATAAGCTGCGCAGGTGTTTCTTTTCTTTTTCGGTGTATTCCAAACTGCGGCTGACCACCTTAGCACCCGGTAACAGCAGCCATGCCTGCTGACCCAAATCGCCTAGCGCGCTGCGTAAGGTATTAAGGTCGCCTGATGTTGCTACTGACGCTGACGCCTGATCATCGCCCAACCAACACCAGCGGAAATAATCCGCTGTGCTATTGATGGAGACTACAAGTTGTGAGGACATGAAACCTACCTAATTCATTATTAAGATTGGAAAATTGGCTATAAAGTGCCATCTTCGCGTCGCACCACTTTAAAAAGCGGATTACCTCGCTCCAAAAGGCTGCGCCCCATGCGGCGCTGATCGCCAATTTGTACCAAGGTGGTCAACCAAAAATACTTGGTGGCTACGCCCAACTCTCTATCGGGCGTACCGCCAGCAGCGTTGATTTTCTTCCACACCGCATCAAAATCCGCCACGCTGGCATAAAACCCCGTCGTGGGCTTTTCTGCCATCAAGGCACTGGCTTGGCTTGCGCTTAAGGGCAGCAACTCGGTGCTCAGGTTAATGCAGCGGTACATAATCTCTGGCATGGTATTAACATTGAGTACTTGTGTAGGCTCCAATACCGTTACCAAGGGGCGCAGCGCGCGCATAATTTGCGGCGTTACACCCCGCACCATTTGCAACTCTTCCAAACTGCGAAACGGCGTGTTGGCCGTGTGGTATGGATCTGGCTGCCCTAAATAATAATCGTCTTCTGCACCATTAACACCGGAAGGCTCTCTATCCACATCCGTCCAATCCACTATGGCCTCCAGAATTGCTACCGCAATTTCCGGCGATGCAACCAAAGGCACATTGGGATCCTCCGGATTCGGTAATGCCTGCAACAAGCGGATAAACATTCGCTGTGCCGGGCGATAGCGCGATGGATCTGACGCGGCCTTGGTCGCAAAATCGGCGGTTACCCCTAACAATTGGTTGAGGTTGAACTTGCTGTTGGCATCGTCCACCGTCAGCAACACATTGCCCATATTATCGGGCAACTCCAGAGGTACCGGCTGCCCCCAAAGCTCTTCTCGGTAATCCGCAGCCGGATCGTCCGTTGCTAAAAACTTAATGGCCGCGTCCTCTCCACTAAACACGTAAGCGCGCGCCTGAGCACCGTGCCAACGCGCCTCGGCACGAGCTAAACCCAGCTCATAATCAGCCGCAAACTTAATGCCCAAGCCAGCCACCAAGGCGACAATCAAGAGCACCATGATAAGCACCGCACCGCGCTGGCGACTCTTATTGCTGAGGGAGTTCAAATAGACGCACACTGCGGCCAGCCCCCTCAAGTTCAATGGTAATTTCCAGTGCTAGCGGCATGCCTGACGTGCTGGCTGCATTAACGGGTGGCCAAATGGGCTCCCAGGATTTGCTGTATTCACTGCCCTCAAGCACACTTTTGCCATCGGCCTTGATGCGCGCATTCGATAAAAATCGCAGCTGCACATCCACAACATCATCTAACAGCAATTGATGCAAGGAATCTCGTTCAAAATCTACCGACTCCAGCGGCATATTGCGTTCGGGTAAATAATCCCGCCACAACTTGCCCTCCGCTATGCGGTAGTTCACTTGCTGTAAATCGCTGCGTAAACGCCCCAAAGGGTTTACCCAGCCGCGGCGCGCAAACACCATAATGACCTGAAAACTATCTTTGCCCGTGGTTTTTAAACTGGCGGCCTCAAACTTGAGCTGCGGGCTGGGTAGCGTTGGGTTGAGCGGAACTATGTTGCGCATATCCTGGCCGATTAATTGCCACGCCTTGTCGAGCTTATTGATGCTACTCAACACATCGCGGGTGCGTTCGGCATTGCGACTCGCGCCGTCAAAGGATTGGTAGGCCAAGGCCGCTACCAGCGCAGATAAGGCTATGGCAATCACCATTTCCAGCAGCGTAAAACCTTGTTGCGCAGGGGCCTTATTCACTCATATACCCCGTTAAACGCGCGAGCGAATCTAACTTTGTGTCGCTCACGCCCTTAAAAGCAGCGCCTTCTTCAGCCAGACCTACAACGCCAACATCTATATCAATTTTAACCACGCCTTCCAGCGGAATTTCTTCCGCTTTACTGATCTCATAGCGCCATTGCCACTGCAAACCCATAAGTTCAGTTTTGCCGGTGTCTTTTTCGGCCAGTTTAAAAGTAGGAAAGCGCTCTTTATTGTTTAACAAATTCAGCCGTGTCAGCTCGTTTTCAGCAATCCACATGGCATAGGTTTTATTGCGAATATGGGCGGCCCCGTCAATTTGTGCCATGACCAGCATCATGAGCGCAGGTAGTGCCATAGCGACTATGGCAAGCGCCACCATGACTTCCACCAAGGTAAACCCCTTGTTGGACAGGCTAGTTTTGAGCAGTTGATTGCGCATCGCCCGGCTCCAATTCATCCTCTTCAACCCAGCGGCTGTTGCCCATCATGTCGATTTCTATGTGCTGGGCAGTCTCTGATACGCCCGCCTCAAACAGCGCCATTTCCACCGGGGTAGCCTCGCCACTGGGAGAAAACACCAGTACCGGCGGCTGGATTTCTAAGTCCGGGTCATAGTTGTAGATATTGCCTTCTACCACTAACTCCCAATTTACCGTTTCGGGCAGGCAGTGCTCGCCTAGCAAATCTCCCGGCAACTCGGCCCAGTTACCGTCGCGCATACGCTTCCAGCTGTAACACCACTGCTGATTGAGCGAATCCGCTGCATCTCTTTTACGCGCAAACATGGCAATAACTTCGCCATTAAGTACGGCGTATTCATTCACAAATCCAAGGGCTTGCAAGAATGAACGCGCCTCTTGGTAGGGCGCGGCATCCTTTTTATCATCGCCCATGGAGAGCGAAATTAAACTCGCTGTGAGGCCGATGATAAACACCACTATAAGGATTTCAATCAGGGTAAAACCCTGCATTCGCCCGTAGTTGCGCACCAGAGTTGCCGCTAATTACTCAGCTTTTTCTGCTTGCGTCCAAATGCTCAAGTCGGCAGCTGGGCCTTCGCCACCGCTCACGCCATCGGCACCCAGAGTGTAAATATCATACTCACGGCCGCCTTCAGCAGGGCTCATGTACAAATAAGGGCGACCCCAAGGGTCCATTTGCAGTTGCTCTATATAACCGCTGGATTTCCAGTTACGCGGTACGGGTGCCAAGCTAGGTTTAGTCACTAAAGCTTCAAGGCCTTGCTCGCCCGTGGGATACACGAAGTTATCGATTTTGTAGAGTTTAAGTGCTGTTTGCAGCTGCTTAAAATCGGCCTTGGCTTTTTGTATGCGGGATTCGTCTACGCGATCCAACACGGCCGGTACCGCAACGCTGGCCAAGAGACCGATGATAATCACCACCACCATGATTTCGATAAGGGTGAAGCCGCTTTGACGGCCTTGAGCACCCAATGAATGCAGTTTTACGTTGCGCATATCTACTCCTAAAACATCAAATTAAAAACGTCGCTTGCGATTAAACAAGTTGGTTCATTTGGAAGATCGGCTGCAAAATCGCCATTACAATCAAGCACACCGAAGCTCCCATAAAAACAATTGTGAGGGGCTCTAATAAACCCATCGCCATACCTAACACCATTTCCAACTCGCGCTCTTGGTCTTTGGCGGCATTATCCAACTGCTGCGCCAAGGTGCCATTCGCTTCACCACTGGAAACCAGCTGTACCAAAAGAGGCGGGAAAGTACCTGCGTTTTCCATAGCGCGCGCCAAACTACTGCCTTCACGTACCGCACCAACCACTTGCTCGCAAGAATCTTGCAAAATGCGGTTGCTCATGACCTGCCCGGCAATACTGAGCGCTTGCAATAAGGGTACACCGCTGGACGATAACAGGCTTAAAGTCGCGGCAAAACGCGCTGCGTTAATCTGCCGCACCAGCTCGCCAATAATCGGTAACTTCAATTGCATGCGATGCCAGACCCGCAAATTGGCCTCAACTTTAAGCAGCTTACGCATCCCAATCACTATGCCGAAAATGGCCAAAATCACAAACACGCCGTAGTTAACAATAAAGTTACTGCCAGCAATCAATAGCTTGGTTAAGGCGGGTAACTCGTGGCGGCTGTGCTCAAAAATCCCCACCAACTTAGGCACTACGAAGGCCATAAGCGCGGTAATCACCCCCAAGCTCACAAATAACAAGACTATGGGATAAATCATCGCCATTTTAATGCGCGCTTGAATCTGCTGACTGCTCTGGGTGTAATCCGCCAAACGCTCTAGCACGGGGCCTAAATAACCAGAGCTTTCACCAGCGCGTACCAAAGCACGGTACATATCGTTAAAGGCAATAGGGTTTTCACCCAAGGCCTGCGCCAAACTGAAACCTTCCAAGACTTTAGTGCGCACCCCCAGCACAATACGTTTGATATTGGGTTTATGCGCCTGCTTGCCGGTGGCATGCAGGGCTTCATCCAAGGGCAAACCCGAACGCACTAAGGACGCCAATTGACGTGTAATAATACTCAAATCGCGATGACTTAAACGGCTGGCCCAACGTTTACGCCACCCGCTTAGGTCGAGGCCGTCATCGCTCACTTTTTGCGGCTGATCATGGGCGCTTTCTACTTCCAGAGGCTTGAGCTTTTTGGCACGCAACTGACTGCGCACATGACGCTCAGAGTCAGCCTCAATAATGCCCTTAACGGTTTTACCCGTTTCGTTTAAAGCCTTGTAGCTGTATGCGCCCATAATCTACCTGCTTACAACTGTGTAGTTACACGGAGCACTTCTTCCATACTGGTGATGCCATCCAATACGCATTGGCGGCCATCATCACTAATGGAAAGGCTGTGTTTACGGGCTTCGGCCAGCAACTCTTGTTCGCCGGCTTGTTCGTGAATGAGATGGCGCAAGCGCTCGTTAATCTCAATCAATTCATAAATACCCTTACGACCGCGATAACCCTGGTTGTTACAGTGCGAGCAACCAACGGGGCGGAATATCGGGGTATTTTCGGGCAGTTTGAGCATGGAGCGCTCAGACTCCACCGGCATATAGGACTCTTTACAATGGTTACACAGCAAACGTACCAAGCGCTGCGCCATGACCACTTCAAGGCTCGACGCCAATAAGAACGGCTCAACACCCATATCTTTTAAGCGCAAAACCGCACCAATCGCCGTGTTGGTGTGGAGGGTTGATAACACCAAGTGACCGGTCAGCGATGCTTGAATCGCAATTTCGGCGGTTTCGCCGTCGCGGATTTCACCCACCATCACCACATCCGGGTCTTGGCGAAGAATCGCCCGCAGGCCGCGCGCAAAGGTCATCTCCACTTTGGGATTAACCTGAGTTTGGCCGATACCGGGCAGCAAATATTCCACGGGGTCTTCAATGGTTAAAATATTGCGGCTGCGGCTATTGATATGGCTTAAACCAGAATAAAGCGTGGTGGTTTTACCGGAACCTGTAGGACCGGTAACCAGAATAATTCCGTGGGGTTTTAGCAAGGCGCGGCTGAGCTTTTCCTGCACTGCTTTCGGCATCATCAACTGATCGAGCGAGAGCTGACCCGCCGACTGATCCAACAGACGCAATACAATGCGCTCACCAAATGCCGAGGGAATCGTCGATACCCGAATATCCACCGCATGACCCGCCAAGCGAACCGTGATACGACCATCCTGCGGCAGACGTTTTTCGGCAATATCCAAACGCGCCATAACCTTCAAGCGCGATACCAATACCGGCGCTAATTCTGGCTTGGGCGATAACACTTCGTTCAAAACACCATCAATACGAAAACGTACCGACACGCGATCTTCAAAAGGCTCAAGATGGATATCCGATGCGCCTTCGCGTACCGCTTGGGAAAGAATGGCATTGATCAAGCGAATAATAGGGGCGTCATCGTCACCGGCCAATAAGTCGGTGCGCTCAGCCAGATCTTCGGCCATAGACGACAAGTCAAACTCAGCGCCCAAGTCATCTACCGCGCGCTGGGCTGCGCCATCGCCACTTTGGTAATCTTTAGTGAGGCGCTTTTGAAAGTCGTCAGCAGGAATTTCCTGTAAGGTAAAACCGTCACCCAAATAGCGCTGCAGTTCTAGCAATACATCCAAGGTTAAGCCGGGGCGATGCAACACCACTTTGCTTTCTGCATCGGCCAGCATTACGCCTTGCGCAGAGGCAAAACTAAAGGGCAAGCGAAAGCTATCGGCCTCTTCAGGGTCAGATTTTTCCAGCACTACCGCTGGCTCAGCACTCAAGGCGGGCAAATCAATAATATCTGCCGCCTCAGGTGCGATTACATCTTCATTGGTGACCATTATTCACCTGTAGCTGGCGCTGGGTCATTAGCCTCAGGCACTGGAATAGCTGGCTTTTTATCGGCCGGTGGTGGCACATCTTTCCATTCCGGCAAAACCGGGATGGATTTGGAGTTAATCAATTCTTTTTGGGTGCGACGATTTTCCAATTGGATATCACGAATAGCGCTGTATTTTTCAGCGGTAGCGCCTACTAACATCGCATCATCTTTAATGACCGTTGCACGAATAAATACCAAGAGATTGGTCTTTACTTTTTTACTGCTTTGAGTACGGAACAAATGACCCAATACCGGGATGCTACCCAACACCGGAACACGAGTAGCACCAGTTTGAATATCATCTTTAATCAAGCCGCCCAACACCACCGTTTGACCATCGGCGGTAAGAATCTGGGTTTTGATATTACGTTGGTTAGTGATAATACCGTCTGCACTATTGATACTAGAAATACTGGACACCTCTTGGTCAATGTCCAATACAACACTATCACCCTCATTAATATGAGGGGTGACTTCCAACGTAATACCCACATCCTCACGATTGAAGGTGGTGTAGGGGCTACCAATAGTCCCCGTAGTATTTCCTGATCCCGTTTGTGCATAGGAGCCCTGTTTGAAAGGGACTTTTTGGCCGACAGAAATTTTAGCCTTTGTATTGTCTGTGGTGAGTAAGTTGGGTGTAGAGAGAATGTTAGTACCACTATCCTCTTGTAGCATTTTTAATAAGCCTACAAAGCTAGTGCGCTCACCTAAAAAGGCCGTGCCGAAAGCCTGACCGTTTACACTCGCTAAACCTGCTGCCAGCTCTGCTACTCCTGTATCATAAACTTTGGTGTCTGAGCTCTTAATTTTAAGCGCACCTGAACCTAAAGTCGCTAGATTCGCAGTACCATCATTGGATGTACCAAAACCACTCTTGGTATCTGCGAACATCCATTGCACACCCATATCTTTATTGGCATTGTTTTGAATTTCTACAATAATCGCCTCAACCAAAACCTGCGCGCGACGAATATCAAGCTGCTCTACCACTGCCATTAGAGAGCGCATATTATCGCCATCAGCAGTAATCAAAACCGCGTTTGTTGCTTCATCGGCCTGCACATTAGTTTGTGCATTTCCACCTTCACCTGGCTTGGCGCCCTGACCTTGCCCCTGCGACATCCCCGTCAACACCTTGGCAACATCCACAGCCTTGGCATATTTGAGATAGACAACTCGCACATTGGAGTTTTTGGTTTGTGGGCGATCCAGACTTTCAACCACGTTTTTAATACGCTGACGTGACATCTCATCGCCGCTAATAATCACTGCATTAATACGCTTATCAGCCACTACAACGGGTGGCGAGGTGGTTACACCACGGTTGGGATCTGGTTTTTCCAATTGCGTAATCATCGCAACTACATCTACCGCTTGGGCATAGCGCAGTTGCACTACATCGGTAGCCAATACGGCGGCCTTGTCCATTTGCAAAATCAACTCATTAATACGAGCGATGTTCGCGCGCGTATCGCTGATAATTAAGGCGTTGCTCGGCTCGTAAGCGGAAACATGCGAATACTGCGGCACCAAGGGACGAATTGCGGCCAACACCTTAGCGGCACTGATATTGTTGAGCTGAATAATCTGGGTGATATAGCCATCATCGCGCGATCTAATAATTTGCTCGGTGGGAATCGGCAAGTTGCGCGCTTCGCGGTTGACGATGATCCGCACCACGCCATCGCTTTCAAACGCGGTAAAACCATGCACGTCCAACACCGCCAAAAACAAATCGTAGAGATCTTTTTTATTGAGTGGTTTAGTGGCGATAACACGTATAGGGCCGCGTACCTTAGGGTCAACAATGAAGGGTTTGCCCGTCACTTCCTGCACAAACTTAGCCACTTCCACTATGTCGGTGTCTTTGAAGTTCACCGTCCAGGTCTGCTCGGGCACACTGGGCTTAGGTTCCTGCGCCGCAAGATTACCGCCCGCACTCAACATAGCCAGCACTAGAAGACTCTTAATCAATTTAACTTTCACTGCACATCCTCTTCTCTAGGGGATCTCAACATTAACCGTAATAACACTGCCACCACGCTTGATTTCAAGGCTGGCTGAGGTGGTATTGCCCATACTTTTGTAGATTTCCATAATCTTGGCAGGATTACTTAATGGCGTACCATTAATAGCCATCACTATGTCATCAACTTGGAGACCTTTAGCTCTAAAGGTTCCAGCATCGCGGCCAGGGCGAATTTTGTATCCAATAACCTGACCGTTCTCACGATGAATACTCATAGACACTACATCCGCCAAATTGCGACTCACTTCGGCTAGCGCGGGGTCTTTTTCTTGCGGTGATTGCGCCTCTGGTCCATAGGCACCCCCATTTCGACCAGACAGTAACTCGGCAGGTCTAGTTGCGATAGGTTGAGGGGTAGAGGCAGCAGGTGATGTAATGGGTGACGCTACGGGTGATGTAGCGGGCGCATTAGGATCCTTTTGATACAGCCACAAGGACTCGTATTGGCCATTGTTATTAATAATAACCCTATCAACCATTACTTTAGACAGGGTGACATTATTGCCCACGGGCAGAGGCGCATTAATAGCGTATACATCCTGCTTATCACCGGAGGAAATAATAGCGCGGGCGGAATTTTCATCGCTACTTTCCACCACCCCCACCAAAATCAAATTGAGGTTGGTATTGACCGCATTGCTTTCAATAACGGCGGGTTGATCCTGTTTAGGTGCTTCAGCCTTACCGAATATGGCTAAAGACTTTAATTGGGCGATATTAATTGAGCTATCGCTGGTATCGACCGGGCCAGAAGCGGTGGGTATAGCCACCATTGCAGCAGGCACAATGGGTGCAGGGAACAACAGCCAAAATAAACGCGCCAAACTAAGGCTTAAAATAAAGACCAACACCAGCCGCGCAATAAATTGCCAGCTGCTTAAAGGTACTTTGGTGAGCACTGCCAAATACCGTGCAAACAACTGCTCCCATTCGGCACTTGTTTGCGGCACAGCAAAACGGCTCAACGATGAACGATTGACTAACATAAGAAATGGTTAATTCCTTCGCGAATAATCGCATAGAGGGTTCAATGAGCTGCGGAATACCAAGCACTGAACATGTTCATTATGGTTATAGAGCACGGATTCTACTCTATCCATATTACAAAAGCGAAGTTACAAAAGCGAAAGCTTGGCAGGGGTATTTCCCAGCATGAGACCGCAGTAAAGCAACTTAGTTTTTACCAAATACCTGTATACCAAAAACTAATTGTAGCTAGAAGTTCGCAACACCCCAACAGCACTTCGAATGACTATAGCTCAGAATAAAAAACGCGGCACTGCCGCGTTTTTTATTCTGATATTTACCACCAAGCTTATTTCTTTTCGCGCAATAAGTCGCG
>CAUOQW010000017.1:0-13906 GCA_963506825.1 uncultured Cellvibrio sp. | reverse complement strand
GACAATTATGGAACTCGATCAACTCAAAAACCAGTGGAGAAAAGAAATGGAAATAACACAACAAAATAGCGGTATAGCTTTTACCGATGTTAAAGAAAAAGTATCGCGCTTTAACAAAGCTATTTTTTACCGGGATTGCGGTGAAATAACAGCTGCATTAGTGGTTGCCTTACTAGTGACATATAGATTATTAACAACTGCTCAGATGGGTTGGTTAACTTATTTGGGCAACGGGATAATCATAGGCGCATGCTTATTTATTGTATTTATGCTGCTTAAATCGAAGAAAATAACACTCAATAGTGACTGGACACTGGCATCCCGAATCGATATAGAAATTACCAGCCTTGAGAACCAAAAGAAGCTATTACAGAGTATTGCCTCTTGGTACATAGCCCCCATTATGTTGGGTGTTGTCTTAAGCAGCCTCGGTATCCACCACGACAAAACGGGTAGCTATATGCCCAATATGGGCTTATGGATATATTTCGGCTCCTGTTTGATTCTCAGTGCTTTTATTTACTGGTTAAATCGTCGTGCTGCGAACAAAAAGATTGAACCCGTGTTAACGGCAGTTAAAAATTTACGTCAACAACTCAACGAACACTAGTTTTCATACAAACTCTGGCCTCAAACAAAAGATAGCGAGTTAAGCTTCGCTATCTTTGTTATTTATTAACGAATCCGCTTCCAAAAAGTCACCTCGGACAGCGTATGCTGAAATTTGCGTTTGGTTTCGCGAATCACAAAGGGTACTTCTATGGGCTGTTGCAACAATTCAAAATGCTCACCCAGATGCGCTTTCAAACCGTCAAAGGTTGTGAAACTTTCACCATCCTTTTTGAAACCGCCAATCCAATCTTCACGTGGGGTGTGATCAGTCAGCCACGTGTAGGGCGATGTAAGCATTAAAATTCCGCCAACATTTAAACGTTCATGAATTGCACTTAGAAACTTTGCAGGATTATAAAGGCGATCAATCAGGTTGGCTGCCATCACAAAATCATAACCAGTGAATTGTGGTTTAAGATTGCAAGCATCGCCTTGGAAAAATTCAACTTTGCCTTTTGTAGATTGCAAACCTAAATCTGCAAGGCTGCGGGATTTATACTGTACTAATTCACCTTCATCCGTAAGCGTATAACGCAGTGTATCGCCTTGAGCGAGGTGGACGCCCTGCCCTATAAAGCGCGCAGAAAAATCTATACCGGTGACAAAGTCAAAATGTTTAGCTAATTCAAAGGTGGCGCGGCCAGATGCACAACCAATATCCAATGCTTTTGCCTTAGGTTTATCGCCTACCATTTCAATTGCTAACTCAGCGAGCGCTTTTGAAAAATTCGTTACACCAAAATATTCATCACCATAATGAAATTCTGCGTATTCAGATAACAACTTATCGGTTTCGTAATGAGAGCCTGGCACTGGTTTTAATTCCTCTGAGACAACATAGCGGAAACCCGCATGTTGGAAAAAATGGCGACGAAATGCATAGCGCGCATCGCGCAAGGTTTCGTTGCCGCATGAAATCCATGCACCGCCTTTAATTAAATTATGACGTTCATCAAATGTGGGGGTTGTGAAATCATCGTAAATGGTGTGAACATCAAAACCTTCAAAAGGATAAATAGGCGTCTCTGTCCATTGCCACACATTGCCTACTACGTCATAAAATTCACCTTGTGCAAATTTATTAACGGGGCAAGACGATGCGAAATAATCTAAATGTAAATTTGCATTGGTTTTTTCGGCACTCAGGTTATGCAAACCTGTAGTATCATAAATTCGATACCATTCATCTTCTGTAGGTAATCGCACAGATAAACCAGTGACGGATTTTTTCCAATTACAGAAAGCCTTGGCTTCGTGATAATTAACATCGACTGGCCAGTCCCATGGCATGACAACTTCTTCAGTCATCAGCCTTAAATACCACTGATTATTTTTCTTTAACCAAAAGGTAGGATTCTGTGCACGCGTAAATGCAAGCCAACCCTGCCCCTCTTCTTCCCAATAATTTTTATTTTTGTACCCACCTGCATCTACAAACTCTAAGAACTCTTGGTTACTAACAATATATTTGCTGGCTTGAAACTCACTGACATTTGCAGAGTGAGTTCCGTACTCGTTATCCCAACCATAAAACGGATTAGATTTATCTTTACCCAAATGCACAGCGCCAGCCGCAACCTTAATTAATTCATTAACCGGTACAACACCGGTTTCGCGGAAAGGTTTCCACTGCGGATGATTTTTCACATAAGCTAATTTATGTTGGCGAATGAGCACAGAAGAAGTTTCTAAATGAATGCGCTCATGCTCAATACCCATGATGATTGCCCACCAAGGGTTATTCCAATCAACCGGCAATTGCAGCGGCGCAGTTTCAATTAAATGAATGACCATGGCGCGAACTTGGTCGCGATAGGCTTTTACTTCCGCTGGAGTTGGCCATTGGTAATTGGCATCGTTGAGATCATCCCAACTCATTTCATCCACGCCCACTGCAAAAATAGATTCAAAACGCGGATTAATTCGCGTATCAATCATGCGCGCCAACAATAATTTATTCACAAAAAATGTGGCAGTGTGACCAAAATAAAAAATCAATGGGTGACGCAGCGAAATCGATTTTTCGTAATAAGCTTGATCGCATGCGAGCGTTTCAAATAGGGACTCGTAGCGATCAAAGGTGGTTACAAAATACTCATGTAACTGCTGACGCAAGGCAAGCGTATTTTCTTCACGTAAATTAGGCGTGCGGGTAAAAAGCGATTGCTGATTGGCGGAAACATCCGTTAAGTGGTTCCCTTTACGAATACTGCTGTGTCCTGTTGGCATAATCATCTACCTTTTTCGTCTACCAATTGTCATTCTAGCGATTGCCTTTCTATTAGCTGCACATCTACAACCAGTGCAAGTGTACAACTCCATAAGACTAGAGTCATGAACTCACTATTTGTTACACATTAACTCTTTATAAAAGCCTATCCATTTCCAACAAGCTATTTATTAGAGTTTTCCAACATAATCTTTCGCAAACTGCCAAGCAATACGGCCACTACGTGCACCACGACTGCGATGCCATAAAAGCGCATCAAACTCCGTATTCTCGCCCCAAATACCTCCCAAATACTCCACCCAGTAACGAGCTGCAGCCAGGTAATCATCTTGGCTAAAGGGATAGAAGCTTAACCACAATCCAAAACGTTCAGATAGGGAGACCTTCTCTTCAATGGAATCATTAGGACGAACCTCACCATCTTCGTAGCTGACATCCAAATTCTCGCGCATTTTCTCTGGGAGCAGATGGCGGCGATTAGAAGTCGCGTAAAACAAAATATTGGCCGAAGGCTCTGCGATTGAACCATCCAACGCAGATTTAAGTGCCTTGTAGGTGCTCTCACCTTCCTCAAAGGACATATCATCACAAAAGATAATAAACTTTTCAGGGCGATCACTCACCAAATCCACAATATCTGCCAGCTGGATAAGGTCCGTTTTATCCACTTCGATAATTTTAAGCCCTTGATCTGCAAACGCATTCCAACAAGCTTTAATCAAGGTGGATTTCCCCGTACCGCGTGCGCCGGTTAGCAACACATTATTAGCTGAGCGCCCAGCAGCAAACTGCGCCGTATTGCGCACTATGGCCTGCTTTTGGGTTTCTACGTTCTTAAGAGAGTTTAGATCAACCCTATGTGGATTTTTCACCACCTGCAAATAGCCGTTTACGCCCGCTTGAGAGCGCCAACGAAAGGCACTGCCAGACCAGTCAGGCTGCGGCTGTGCAACAGGCAACACCAGCTCCACACGGTCGATAAGCTGCTCTAAACGGCTAATGATTTGATCAAATTGGGACACAGAAATACCTCAAGAAGCTGCGAGAAACTGGTAGAGAGCCCAAACTGGGCTATAGTTTTTGAATTGAAAAGCTATTGAAGCACGGTTCAGCAAGCTAACCAAGATTGGCCTGCATTATAGATAGGTTGCGTGCCAATTGTTGTCAGCAGCCAACTAAACGAATACCCATTCAAGGAATACCATGTTTACCAAACCAGAAGCCCAACTCATTGCCAGAACGCTGACTCAGAGGCGCGAATGGCTGCTTAAAAATATCGACAATCCTGAACATGCCGCAGCGAAAGAACAAAATCAAAAAGTTCTAGAATTAATTGAAAGTTCACTGGCGAAACTGTTGCAACTCTTCAAACCTACGCAGGCATCTGTAGATATTATTTCAGCACCACCCGCTAAACCCGCCAAAACACCCATCGCGCAAAAACGTGCGCAAATGCAGCCAGTAGACATAAAAGTATTGGTCGTCGATGATGACAGTTTAATATCAAGCATCATGCAAGTTTTATTAAACTCTTACGGCATTCAAAAAATTGATATTGCTGAAGATGGATTAAAAGCCATTAGCATGCTCTACGATGCCAACCCCGTTTACGATTTAGTCTTGTGCGATTGGAATATGCCGATTAAAAGCGGGCTAGATGTACACAATGCCATGCGTGCCGCTGAACGCTACATGGATGCCTGCTTTATGCTAGTTACTGCAGTTACCGAGGCCAAACAAATTCGCGCCGCGATTGAAGAAGGTGTAGACGACTACGTAGTAAAACCTATCGAAGAAGAAAAAATCATCAAAAAAATTCAGCGCTATTTCCCGCAAGTTGGCGAACGAGCAGAGTAAGCGCGAGTAGTTTCTACTCGCGCTTTTTGTTCTGTGACTTACGCCCCTTCAACTTCTACCATAAAATCCAAACTGGCTTGTTGGCGGATTGTTTGACGGTGATTCGCCATAAGCTTGGCAATTTTTTCCTGATCGCATACTTGTCGATCCAACACCACGCGCGTTTTTAATTCACCGACAGGTTCCGAAGTTGGGCATTTACTAAATACGAATTGATTTGAAATCAAATCCATAAAGGGGCCTGACTTACTGCTCGGCATAATAAAATTCAGCTGCAAGCCCAAGCTTTCCGTTAAATAATTAATTACCTCGCGCGAGCGGTGTTCATCCATTTTAGAGAAGGCTTCATCCACCAATACCATGCGCAAATGACTGTTGCCTTCGTTAAAGCGGAATGCCGAAGTAATCGCCGCACTGCGAATAATATAAGCAGGTGTTTCTAACTGACCACCAGAACCCGTACCGTATTGACTCAAGGCGATGGGCGCTTTGCCTTCCGGCTCTTTGTAAATTTCATAGCAGCGATAGTTGCGATAATCTGCAATCCGCGTAAGTTCGCGCAGGGCTTTTTGTTCATCTTCATCCAACAACATTGTCATCAAGCGCTCACGCACGCGCTGATGTTTTTCATCTAACTTCATATTAAATAAGGTTTCGCCATCGCCCGCACTTGGGCTATCGATAACAGCTTTAAAGAATTGCCAATACTCTTTAAATTCGGGCACCCACTCCCAATCAAAACGGAAACGCTCGCGGTCTGCACCAAAGCGATGATGCTCTAATTCTTTATTGAGCTCTTCTAGCGTTTTCTTACCATCATTAATCGCTTGATAAATGGAGTGGCAAAGGTTGCTCACAAAGGCATTATTAAAACTTAAGCGTAGCGATTCAATTTCTTGGTGACGCTGCGCCAGAATGTGGTTTTTATCGCGATTATAAAGTGAATCGAATTGACGGCGCATATCGCATACATGGCGGAAATTAGCACTGCCAAGTTCATCCGTGTAATCTACATTAAACAAAATCGAATCGGCACTCAAACAGAATTGGTTATGCTGCATCACCGCTTGCTGCAATTTATGTAAAATAGCTTTCAGTTCGGAATTCACTGCCGCCAAGCTATTTTCAAAATAGCTGGTAGTGTGTTGAGTTGCAGCTTCATCCGCTGCTTGCAAACGCTCTTCCGCATTAAAATCTGGCCACAAACCCACAATGATTTGCACATTGGCTTCACATTCATCGACTATAGCAAGGGTTTTATCTTGTTCAGCATCCAGCTTATGGCAAAGCACATCGGCATTTTTTAATTCAGCGCGGCAATCCACTTGGGCATTGTTAATGTCGTTGAAGTGCTTTTGCTGTTCTTGCAAACGCGCTTTTAGTTCATTGAGTTCATCATCCAAAGACTGGGTGTCAGTTAAATCCAATTGCTGCAAACTTGCTTCAATCGCCGCGATGCGGTCTTGCGCCGCCAACATGGTTTGCAAGGTATCGGCATAAGCAAGTGGCTTTAACTTATCAATTGCCAACAAAAGCTGTTGTGCTTCACTCACGTAATCGGTTGCAGCTTGCAATTCAATATTCAGCGCATGGAATTCATTACGCTTGGCTTCTAATGCACGCTCACGCGCACCTTGGCCAAACACCAAATCCGTGTCTGCCATATCGCAACGGAACATGGCATAGTTACCTGAACCCATAGCGTCCTTGGTAATGCCACGGCGGGTATTGCGCAACTCGTTAGCATCCTTAACCATTTGTAAATTGCCATAACTAGCCTTTAAATAGGCCTCTGCAGTTGCATGCGAAAAACTCATTACATGCACAACAGAACCTACAGGGAAGTCGCTAAATTTCTCCAAATCCTTGCGCGCTTTATCACCCTGAATAACGCGCGCGCGGTTCGCTTGCCCACTCATATTGCGCACTATAGCAATAGCTTCTGCCTCATATTCTGGGGCAACAATAATGCCGAAGCGTGCAGCACCAATATAACCTTCAATAGCTGCTTGCCATTCGCGATCAAGTACATTCACATAATCGCAGAGCACACGAGCATCGGCTTTGGGGCATTGGGTTGCAATTGCATCCAATGCAGCGCGCACGAATTGCGGGTAGTTAACCTGATGTGCTTCCAGCGTTTGAATTTCGCGGCGCTTGGCTTCAATCGATTTTTGTAACCGCTCCGCGCCTGCGCGGCGCTTATCGCGCTCTTGCGCCAATTGGTCGCGCAAATTAATTTTATTGCCTTGATGGGTTGCCGTTGTACTCGCATCCAACGCAAATAAGCTGTGCACAAACAGGTTGTGATTTTTTTGCTGCTCAAGCACGGCATCTAAATGCTGCGCCAGCGGGCTTACATCAATCCAATCGCGGTTGAGCAATTGGTGAATATTAATCGGCTCAGATTCGGCGGCCAGTGTTTTGGCCAGCTGATTTAGATGGCCATCTTTTAACGCAGGAATCTCTAAGGCAATAGAGGTGTTGCGCAAAGCCTGCACGCATTGCTGCGCCGCTTCTACGTTGGTTTGTAATTGCTTATCTTGCTTTAACAACTCTGGCACATGGCCGTGAATAAGCTTTTCTTGCGCGACTTTCTCTTGCTCAAGCTGATCTTTATCGCGCAAAGCAGGTATACCCAAACGGCGCGCGGTAGCGGCAAGAATCAGCTGATTAATTTCATCGCGCTTGGTTTCGCACAAGGCCAAAGCCTGTGTATGGCCAGCAGCGTTTTCACGCAGTAGTTGTTGCTTGTGTTTTGCGTCTAAATACAAAGCTTGGCAATCACCAAACTTACGCTTAGCAAGAGAATAATGTAGCACCTGTTGCTCTAGCCATCCGGCAATAAAATTATCGCTCAAGGCTCGGCCTGTCGCCATACGATCAATGGCCTGACGCAAATTGCGCGCATCCGCTTCCATGGTGTGAATGCGTTTAAGCATGGCCGACACATTGCGAATCGCCTCCCCTAAATCGCGATATTCTAGAACTTCGTTAGCAACAAATTCATCAATGCCTTTAATCGGTTTATAGGCCATAAAGCGCGAAAAAGCGCGTGCTGCATTCATGGCTTCGCGTTCAGACACAGCATCTTTTCTGCCACGCAATACACCGTACAAACGGCAGAGATAAGATTTTTTCTTATCGTATTTTTCTACTTGCTCTTGCCCAAACTGGCGGCGCAAGCTGGCGTAGATCTTATCCAATGGAACTACGTATTTATGGGTTTTCTCTTCTTTCAATAAATCTTTAAGGCTTAGCGCCACATCGCTCAAAATATAAAAATGGCAATCATCTAAACGTGCAACCTTTTGTTGTGTTGCACCCTGCCCCGCAGTTTCAATAAACGCGCGCATGCCAATCAATGCAGTAAAGGGTTCACTGCTTTCACCTTGAGTTGGATGAAACACAGCGGCCAAATAACCATCGCAACCTTGTGGACGCGAGTAGGCGCCATCATCACAACCCAGTACATAAGATGCGAGTGTGCGAACCAATTTTCCGCCGCGGCCGCGCTGGCTAGATTCATCTTGCCCTGGGTTAAAATGAAATAAATTATCATGCGCAGCGGTCATGATGGTTTGAATCGCATCTGCAGCCGTAGTTTTACCCGAACCATTACCACCCGAAAACAAATTAATCGGGCCGAATTCAAATTCGGTATTGGGTACGTTACCCCAATTAATATAAATAAACTTTTTTAGGAACATATTAGGCTTAAGTATCAAATATCGATTTAGTGAGATGCGGCGAAGTTTTCTTGGTAGGTTTCACTACGTCATCCTCTTGCTCTGGCTCTTCTTCAACCAAAAGTAAGTTATCGGCGAGATGGGTGCGAATTTGGTTTAACCATTCGTTGCTCACCAAATGAATAATTAGCGGGCGAATCTTGATCCAGCTCTCGCCAGAATCTACATCCGCTTCTGCAAAGTAATTAATCAAACGCAATTGACGTAACCGCTTAAAGGCTTGGCGACGCTCACCAATATTTTCCGGTAAGTTGCGGCGCAATAAACTTTTCATTGCCAGTGAAATAGCCTCTAGCGAGAGCGTTGCGCAGCCCTGCTCATCAATGACACCTTCACGCAGCGCTTTATCGTATTCAGCGCGCAAGACCAAAATCAGTGCAACTTCATGCTGATTTAATCGGCTGCGGAAACCGCCATTAAACGGCTCATCGGTTTCATCATCCATACCGGGTAAGCGTGCACCGGGTGGCAAAATGCGTACAAAATTAAATTGCGTATCGTGCTGAAAGCGCACACCCATCAACGCCAAATAATCATTAACCACTTCATGAATGCGTACAAAGCGATCATAGAGTTCGGCTTCTACTTGAGAGTCATCGCGACACAAAACGCCGTAATCCAACAAACGTTGAATCAGTTCGCGCCAATCATCAAAAGTGAGATTGTGTTTATTGAGCTGTTCTTCCAAATCAGCACTAAAAATATTGCTCATACTACCCCCAAACCTAGAGCGTGTTATCAATCAGCGAAATCACAAATTGATCGCGCTGCTTGAAATAATGATCATCTTGAATTTGCGGCGCGGCGTGTAGCCACTCTTGCTCTTGTTCTATGGCAAAGCGAAACCGCGAGGACAAATTATCGGCTGCGCCCACTTCAATGGCATGGGCGAGGTTTAGCAATTCTTTCATATTTTTTGCATTCAGTTGGCTGCTCTTAACACTGCCACTGGTGCTAAGTGCCTGCTGTACATAGTCGCGAATTTCACTGCCTTGCAAAATAAAGGCTTGATCTAGCGCCTGCTGAATAAATATTTCTTTTTGTGCATCCACATCCAAGGCTTTATCGCCATCTACCGCAGAGCGCACTACTTGTTGCTGGCGCGCAGCGCGCAATTGAATTTGTGCAGGGTCTACAAAACCTAGCTGCATGCCGGCAAGGGGTTCACCCTGCTGTTGAAATAAAGTGTCTTGTTGTTCTTGCGGAAGCTGCGCCAAGGAACGGTAAACATCCATCAAATCATCTTGACTGCGGCTATTAATGTAACTGAGCTGACGAATAATAATATCCGCACGTTGCGTAAAGGTATTAAGTGCGCGGCGCAATGCGGGGAGCATAATTTCGCAGGCATTTTTTAAGCGGGACTCTATTGCTTGCAAAAGCGTATCTAACAATGACACGCCTTGCACCACTCGTTGCGGCAGAGCTTTACGTAAACGTATCTCCATTACCGCACGCCAATCTTTTGCTGCAGTTTCTGCATCGCCCTGCCCATATTTACGTTTGCGGCGAATCTTGGTAATAATGTCTGAAATTTGATCACGGTATTTTTCTACGCTGTCTGCCGATAAGCGCACTTCCAAGTCTGGCTTAAAGACCGTTTCCATAAAATCAAAAAACTCATCACTTGCCTGCTGAATTAATTGACGAGATTCAACCTCACGCACCAATTGACGCTTACGCTCTTCCAACTCGGCGATAACATCGGTGAAGTCGCTGATAATACGCTCGGAATATTCATAAGCATCCAGCAAATCGTGAATCTCACCCTGCTCATAAAAGGCCTGCAAACTATTACGGGTGTTCCGGGTATTACGGTTGCGCGTGCGAAAGTGATTGGATTGATTATCGGCAAAGGGCTGGGTAAACAAACGCCCCATACGGCTAAAACCATAAGTGCTTTGCAATGTGGTTTCGTCTACCTGCTTTTCTAACCAACCATTTTCCAACAGGCGGTTAATAATAAAACTCGCTAAATCTCGCTGAGTTTTAAAGCGCCCTTCTTGGGTTTCGATAAGTTCGCCTTGCGCATTAAATTCTTCTTCGTCTTTATCGGCATCCAAGATCGGCGCACGAGCTATAGCCTCTTTAATAATATCCATAAGCTGCTCACGATTCATGGCATTACCATAATCGCGCAGATCGGTATAAAGACGCTGATACAAAAGACTCAAACACTGGGCAACCAACTCACGATACTTACCTGTGAGTGGATTAAAGAAATGCTGACGGGAATCGCTGAAGAACATTAGATATTTATTACACTCAAAATCGGTATTGCATTATGCGTTCTGTTGGCGCTGAGCTTGCGATGCCCAACATGACATTGATGTTTGCTTGCGATAATCAAAACGACTTTGTCGAATTTATATCTTTCATTTGTTGATGGTCATTTTGGGCATCGCAAGCTCAGCACCAACCTACAAAAGCACATTAAAAGTGGTTACAACCAATCCGCCAACTTTTCTGCATAATAAGTAATTATCAAATCTGCCCCCGCGCGTTTAAATGCCGTCATGGTTTCCAACACTATCGCTTGCTCATCAATCACACCAGCAGCTGCGCCAGCTTTAATCATGGCGTACTCACCACTCACGTGATAAACCGCCAACGGGCGTGAGGAGTTTGCGCGGATATGCGCGAGAATATCCAAATAAGCTGTACCTGGTTTTACCATTAAAATATCGGCGCCTTCGGCTTCATCTTGTAAAGACTCTGCGAGTGCTTCACGTGCATTAGCGAAATCCATTTGATAAGTATTGCGTGTACCTTTAAAGGTGCTATCCACTGCATCGCGGAATGGCCCGTAAAAAGCCGAGGCAAATTTCGTAGAGTAGGACATGACAGGGATATGCGTAAAACCTGCCTCATCCAAAGCTTGGCGAATTGCAGCGATCATTCCATCCATCATTCCAGAGGGTGCAATCATATCAACACCAGCTTGAGCCGCCACAACGACTTGGCGTTGTAAGTTGGTTAAGGTTGCATCGTTATCGACATCGTTCTTGTGAGTGACGCCGCAATGACCGTGAGTTGTATATTCGCAAAAGCAGTTGTCGCTAATCACCAACATTTCTGGCTGCGCATTTTTTGCGATACGAATCATACGCGCGAGTAAACCATCTTGCGCCCAAGTGTCAGAGCCAACTTCATCTTTGTGTGTTGATACACCGAACAACAACACCGCACGAATACCTTTACTCCATGCACGAGTAACAACATCCGCCAATTGCGACTCAGGGTAGCGGTAAACATCCGGCATGGTTTTAATCGCCACCGGTTCAGTGATGCCTTCTTCCACAAAAATCGGCAGAATAAAATCTGTCATCTGCAAATGGGTTTCGCGCACTAACGAGCGCAATGCAGTTGTTCTGCGTAAACGACGGAAGCGGAAATCTGGGGCGATTAAGTTGTTTGACATATTTTTTACCACATCTAATTTCTATGCATTACCAAGCTGGAGCTTGGGAACGAGATTAATGCTATAACTTTAAATACTCAAAGCCCCTTCGTGGCTCCATTCGCACTTCACATTAAATTCACCGGAACCTGGCACATGGCAATTGCCGCCAGCTTCCCATGTGAAGGTATGCGTGCCAGATAATTCAGTTTCTAAATGCACTGTGGCAGACACCCAATACATTCTGCTGAGCAATTGTTCAAACTGGGCGATCCATTGATCCCACTCGTATTCAACCGCTTTGTAGGATGCACCAAAGTGCAAAACTTCGGTTTGGTAATTGTTGTTGAGTACATTGACTTCAGGAATAGAAAACATTTCCTGACATAAAAATGGCCATTGATCTGCCGTGGGCAAATTGAGCATGGCTTCACGATTGATACGCAAGCGCTCGGAATAATTTGCCATGGCGGGAATATCTTTTATGCAACCATACACAATTGATTCTTGATCCATATTGGCTCCAAAGAACTAAAACGGCCACCACCAGTGGCCACTGTCTAAATCGTCTTCGCACTGACGCAATTGTTTCGTGTAGTCAGCCGCGCGCGTTGCAACTTTTTGTGCTGTAGATTTCAACCAAGCTTTACTATTGTAAGTTTTTTTATTAAACCCACCGTGACCTTCATGATAAGCAAGGTAAAGACTGTAGGCATCATTGCGTTTAATTTTGCTGCGTTTTTCACTTTGGTAGTTATACCAACCGATAAAATCCACCGCGTCTTTAAAATTATCGCGCCGCGCCCACATGCCACCTTCATCGCGTTGATAATCATCCCAAGTATCCGATTTAACTTGCGCAAAACCATAGGCGCTACTCGCACGAGGACCGGGGAAAATCCATAATATTTTGGTACGTGGCGGTCTTGCCTTTTGAATAAACTGAGACTCTTGGTACATGATAGACATCATAACGGGTACAGTGGAGCCCCATTTATTTTCGGATCTTTTAGCTGCCTTATACCAATCAGATTTATCTTCAAAGATATCGCAAATGTTATTCGGATTTGAAGGCGGTGTTGTTGCGCAACCGCTCAAAAAACCAAGGCAAGAGATAAGGCACAACAGAACTAGTGACTTCATTCTGGCAACTGCCCATGCTGCTTCAAGAGAGCTAACAAATCATCTTCTGTTAACACCTTAATACCCAACTCTTCTGCTTTCTGTAATTTAGAACCTGCACCCGGGCCCGCAACCACATAATCTGTTTTAGCGGACACACTGCCAGATACCTTCGCACCTAAAGCCAACAAATGTGCTTTAGCATCATCACGGCTAAAAATTTCAAGCGAGCCGGTTAATACATAGGTTAAACCCAATAAAGGTGCATCAGTTGCAGTAGCAACTTCATCTGGCCAATGAATACCGGCGGCTTTTAGTTGCTCAATTGCTTGACGATTATTTTCTTGCTGGAAAAACTCAAAGGCAAAATGCGCAACTACAGGGCCTACATCGGTTACCTGCTGAAGATTTAATTCATCCGCCGCCGCAAAGGCTTCAAAAGTGCCAAAGTGTTTAGCAAAATTACGCGCAGTTGACTCGCCGACTTCGCGAATGCCCAACGCATAAATAAATTTTGCAAGTGTGGTTTTTTTACTGGTTTCGAGTGCAGCCAAAATATTATCGGCAGACTTTTCACCCATGCGCTCCAAGTTCGCAAGTTGCTCACGGCTTAACGAATAAATATCGGCAATCGTGTTAATCATCTTCAAATCAACAAGCTGTTCAACCAACTTATCACCCAAGCCTTCTACGTTCATGGCCTTGCGCGACACATAATGTTTAATGGCTTCTTTACGCTGCGCAGCACAAATTAATCCACCATCACAACGCGCTACCGCTTCACCCGGAAGAGTTTCGACAGGAGAGCCACATACAGGGCAATGGGCTGGGAAAATAATATCGCGCGCATCTACTGGGCGTTTCGATTCAATAACCGCAACAATTTGTGGAATTACATCACCTGCACGGCGAACCACAACTGTATCGCCGATTTTG
>CAUOQW010000016.1:0-13946 GCA_963506825.1 uncultured Cellvibrio sp. | reverse complement strand
TGGCTCGGTGCCCTTGAACACTAATGGGAACCCTAAAGGTGTGAACATCAGTGAGATTCGTATCAACCCACAAGCGGTAGATAACAGCTTTGACACTGGCAAAATCGACCTGACTTACACGCTCAACGACAGCATTAAATTGAGCGGTGGTTTGGCCCATAAAGACTATTTGATGGAGTCACAAGAGTGGCGTCACATCAACTATGGTTTGGCGGCGTCTGCCCTGCCAGCGAATACTACGGTTGCAGATGTAAGCCAAATGTTGACAGGTTATGGCAAAGGCTTGGATGGCGCCCCCACTTCCTGGTTAGTGCCAAACTTTGACAAAGTGGCCGAGTTAATGGGTATCTATGGCAATAAAGACACTGGCGTTCCCGGCGGCAACTATACAGTGGCGGATATTGGCCACTTCGGCGCATCTGGCAACAATTACAGCGTGCAAGAAAAATCAACCAGCGCTTATCTGCAAGTTGATTTCACTGTACCTTTCTTGGGTCGCGACCTCCGTGGTAACTTGGGTACACGCTATACCAAAACTGACATCGCATCTAACGGCTATACACCCTGTGCGGCTACCCCAGCCATTCCTGCGAGTGGAACCACACCGGCTGTACCCGCTAAAGTGGCCGGCGATAACAACTGCGCTGGCAGCGAAGAGTTCTACGGTGTAGCCAGTGCTAGCGCTACACCCGGTGCACGTTTCTATGTGCCAGTGGAAGCGACTAACGAGTACGACGATTGGTTGCCCTCCTTGAATCTTGCATGGGATCTCACCGATGACTTGGTATTGCGTTTCGCCGCCGCTAAAACTATGGCGCGCCCCAACTTGAATACCTTGTCGCCCACCATTAGCGGTGTACCCACTACCTACACTACCGATGAAGCGCTATATGGCATCAACGCGGGTAACCCAAGCGTAGAACCTTACCGTGCAGATACCTATGACTTGGGCGCTGAATGGTACTTTGATGAAGGTGCAATGTTGTCAGGTGCTATCTTCTACAAAGATATCAAGAGCTATATCCAACGTGTACGCCAAGTGCAAACTTGGGATCAAACTGGCTGGCCAGTGGATTTGTTGCCAACCGGATTTGATGGTAACGAAACCTTTAACATCCAAAGTTACTACAACACCCCCGGCGGTCCACTTAAAGGTTACGAGTTGAGCTTCCAACAACCCTTCAAATTCTTGCCCGGTATTTGGCAACACTTTGGGGTACAGGCCAACTACACGCACGTAGAGTCAACCATTGATTATGTGCAGGCGAGCTCGGTGAACACCACTACCCGTGAAGTCACCACCACTTATACCAAAAACAATTTGGTTAACATGTCGCCCACGTCGTACAACGCTACCTTCTACTATGACGATGGCAAGTTCAGCGCACGTATCTCTGCCGCCTTTAGAGATCGTTACCTGACCGCCATTCTCGTTCCAGAAGCAGGTGTGTACTTGGCTTCAGCGGGTGGTGCGACTGTATACACTGCAGATGTAAATGGTAAGCAAGCTACAACTAACATTGACTTTAATATGTCGTACAACTTGAACGATCAAATTACCCTGACCTTTGCCGCCATCAACCTGACCGATCAGTTTGATGATGTGTACGGTGATTCAGTGTTAATGGCCACCAACAAATATACTCACACAGGTCGTGAATATACTTTAGGTGCACGTTATAAGTTTTAATCTGCGTTAATGTAGAATGTGTTAATAAAAACGGCAAAATCAGTGCAAGCTGATTTTGCCGTTTTTATTTTCGCTATCGCAATTCTTTAGATTCAGTTTCATTTATTCTTCGGCTGGCGTTAGAATTCGTTACTTCTATTTCCTAACAATAAACATAAGGACGTTTTATGATAAAAATAAGCCTGCAATACAGTTTACTTTTGCTGTTATCGCTCTGCACCCCTGCACTTTTTGCAACCGATATTGAAAAGCTCTCAGACGATGATTGGCTGGAAGTAAAATCTGCTAATTTCACAGTCATTACTGACCTATCGGAAGAAAAAGCACGCCATCTTATAGAAGATCTTGAAGCTTACCGCTATTTCTCTATTGAACTGACAAACTTAAATATCATTCCTGATTTGGCGCCCCTAACTATTTTTGCAATTTCCAGCAATGCGAATTTTAACAAACTAGATCTACCTGAAAATTGGGCGGGAGTATTTAGTTTGGATAATTTTGGCTACTCAGCTATCGCCAATGTTAATGGTTACAGCAATACCATGAAGAGCAGTAATTTTGGCCGCCAAGTATTGTTTCATGAGTACAATCACTTTTTGGTGCGCTTTACCATGAATGCTAAACACTACCCCATGTGGTATGACGAGGGTATGGCAGAGTATTGGGGCACGTTTAAATTTGACGGCGAAAAGGTCTATGTTGGTGACTTTGGCTCTATCGCTTTTCGCGCTTATGATTTAATGAATATGGGTGGAGGAATAATTTTAGACTCTGAAAAACTGTTTAAAACAAAAGAATTACCCATGACCTCTGAAAAAATTAAAGACCAAAGTGCAGTGGGGCGTTTTTATGCACAAGCCTTTTTTATGATTCATTATTTGCATTCTTCAAATGAATTACGGGCGCAGCTGAATAATTATATTAAATATTTAAATTGGGGTTATAACGAAGATGCTGCGGTACAGAAAGCATTTCAAGTCAACTACGCAGAATTGGATAAAGCAGCAAAAAAATATTTAAACAGCAGTTTGAAAATGCGCGTGATGAGTATGAAAGAAGGAAAAATAGCATTTCCAAAACCAGAATACACACTTAACAAATTAAACCAAGCCAGCTTTTATGCGCACATAGCACCGCTGCTACCCAACTACAGTATTTTTAAACGTGAAACACAACAACAAGTGCTTGAAAAAGCGATTGCGCTTAATCCTGGCAATACGAATTTAAAAGCCATTCAACTTGCGCAGGGTTTAGCAAAAGATCAAAACGCATTATTAGCGGAGTTAGAACAATCTGCGCCGACTAATCATTTGGTTCTCGGCTATAAAGCGGATGGCTTACGTTATCACGCTCATTTACTGCGCGCTGCGGGTATGCCAAATTGGCAGGATACAATGAAACAAGCTCGTAGCTTGTACCGTCGTTCTATTAAAGCGGATATTGTTCATCCTAAAGCCTATGCTGGCCTAGGTGATGTTTATAATTTTTTACCTACCTCAGAACCTTTTGCAGAAGGTCTTGCAGGTTTTGATACAACTTCACTCTACAACCGCGATGCGCAATCCTTCGTGGATATTGCAGATTTACAAATTCGGTACGATAAAGGCATTGAGGCCATACCTGCATTACGCAATACACTGGCTTTTGATAAAAAAGGTCAGAAGACGCAGTACAACATTATTTTAGACAATCTTGAATTACTAAAAGATGTAAGCCTTTTAGAGGTTGCCATCTTAGCGGATGGTTTACATTATATTAACGACACTGTTTATAAGGGCAGCCTAACCAATGGTAAGCCTAGTGGTACAGGAAAAATTACCCGTGCAAATGGAAGCTATTACGAAGGCAACTTTATAGAAGGTTTGATGCACGGTCGCGGTAAACTCGTGTCCGCCAGTGGCTATAGTTACGAAGGTGAATTTCAAAAAGGTATTGCGAAAGGTAAGGGTACACTGATCTATCCTAAAGACTCCGGGAATATTTCTTATACCGGTGATGTCTATTATTTAATGCCTTTTGGTAAAGGCGTTATGCAAACCAAACAAGGCAAATATGAAGGTGACTATTGGTATAGCTTCAGACATGGGCAGGGTACTTACACCAGTAACGATGGCAAGCTAAAACTACAGGGCCGTTGGATTTATCAAGGTTATGAATGGCCTACAGTTGGCGATGAACAATTTATCGGCGGTGTAAATGAAATCGGCCAGCGTTCTGGTTTCGGTGTTTGTTTACGCAAAACTAACAAGCTTATGGAGTGGTGTAGTTATAAAGAGGGTGTACTGGAAGTGAAAACAAAAGAGAAAGTAGAAGAAAATGCTATTGAGAAAAAATAAAACAAAAAAGCGCAGCCAAACTGCGCTTTTTTATAAATACTTATTTGCTGTATTCCGCCTCCCGAATCACTTCTAAAAACTCAGCACCAAAGCGTTCTAATTTACTTTGGCCAACGCCGGTAATGGATAAGAGTTCACTTTCAGTGGTGGGGCGAAACTCTAGCATTTCGCGTAAAGTTGCATCGTGGAAAATGACATAAGGCGGTACGCCGTGTTCTTCGGCCAAACGTTTGCGGCAGGCGCGCAGGGCATTCCATAAACTTTGGTCTTCGGCGTCCACCACCACGCCTTGTTTGCGCGCGACGGCAGTTGCGCTGGCTTTAATATCGCGGCGCAATTGAATTTTTTCTTCGCCGCGTAAAATGGCGCGGCAGGTGTCGTTTAATTTCAAACCGCCGTAGGCTTGTGCATCCACATCCAACAAACCGCGTGCGACTAGTTGCCGAACAATAGATTTCCATTCATCGGCGGTAATGTGTTTGCCAATACCGTAAGTGGAAAGCGTTTGATGATTAAACGAATTAATTTTTTCATTGCTGCTGCCGCGCAACACATCAATTACATGGCCTGCACCAAAACGTTGGCCGGTACGATACACACAGGAGAGCGCCATGCGCACTGGCTCAGTGGCATCCCAGGTTTGCGCGGGCGTTAAACAGGAATCGCAATTGCCGCAGGGCTGTGCAAGTGTATCGCCAAAGTAACGTAACAACGTTTGGCGGCGGCAGGTGGTAATTTCACACAAACCAAGCATTGCATTTAAACGCTGCTGTTCGTTGCGTTTAAATTCTTCGTTGCCTTCGGAGTTGGCCATCATTTGGCGCAGCTTGACTACGTCCTCCAAACCGTACAATAACAATGTGGTTGCGGGTTCGCCATCTCGACCGGCGCGGCCAGTTTCTTGATAGTAAGCTTCAATACTTTTGGGCAAATCTAAATGCGCCACAAAGCGCACATCGGGTTTATCGATTCCCATTCCGAACGCAATAGTGGCGACCATAATAATTTGGTCTTCGCGCAAAAATCGGCTTTGATTTTTTTGGCGAACCTGCGGTGTTAAACCGGCGTGATAGGGTAACGCCGTAAAACCTTCAGCACTCAACCACTCCGCAGTTTGTTCAACTTTATTGCGTGATAAGCAGTAGACAATACCGGAGTGATTGGCGTGTTCATCGCGCAAAAATCGCAATAGCTGCACCTTGGGTGTATTTTTTTGTTGAATGTGATATTGAATATTCGGGCGATCAAAACCATTCACAAATTGCTGTGCGTTTTCCAATTGCAGGCGCGCAATAATTTCTTCGCGCGTGCGCACATCGGCCGTTGCGGTAAGTGCGATGCGAGGCACTTGCGGAAATTCGCGCTGCAACATATCCAGCTTTAAATAATCCGCGCGAAAATCGTGGCCCCATTGGGATACGCAGTGGGCTTCATCAATCGCAAAGAGCGCAATTTTTACGCCGTGCAGCATTTCCAAAGTGCGCGGTTGAATTAAACGCTCGGGCGCAACATAGAGCATATCCAGCTCGCCATTCTGCATGGCCAATTCGGTTTGCCAGGCTTCTTGCGGTGTCATGCTGGAATTTAAAAATCCAGCGCGCACGCCGAGTTCGTGCAATGCGCTCACTTGATCTTGCATTAACGCAATTAAGGGCGATACCACGACGCCTACGCCCTCGCGCACCAGTGACGGAATTTGATAGCACAGTGATTTTCCGCCGCCGGTGGGCATTAAGACTAAGGCGTCATCGCCTGAAACCAGTGCATTAATCACGGCTTCTTGCGGGCCGCGAAATTCGTGGTAGCCAAAGACATCTTTAAGGATTGTGTGGGGAGTTTTCATCATGGGTGCGAGTATACGGGATGCGCACTAGTCAGAATATGAGTAGGTGGTAATTGCGATTCTTTGATTCTATTTTTGATTGCTTTTCTTTACACGCAAGAAGTGTAAGGAAAATTGCGGCTGGTATGGTGAGTGTTATCTAATAATTTCCTGCGATTAAGAACAGCCGCGCGAACGCAGGCGTACTTACACTGGATGCTCCTATGCAAAAGACCAATGTGCAAAACCCCCATGTACTAAACAAGAAAATGCCAAGCTCTAAAACCACTAAATACTTAAGCCTTGTCGCCCTAAGTTCAATTCTTGTTGCCTGCGGTGGAGGTGGAGGTACAAAGCCGACATCCACAACCATCAGTTCGGCGCCGAGTAGTGCGAGTTCTGTTCCTACCAGCTCAAGTAGCTCCTTGGCTCCTTCTAGTAGTAGCAGTTCGGTAGCCAGCAGCTCTGTTAGCTCATTGGCAAGCTCAAGCAGTTCGCTCGCAAATTCCAGTAGTTCACTAGCAAGTTCCGTTGCATCTAGCGTCGCGCCGCTAACCGCGTTAATTAAAGTCAACCAAATTGGGTATAAGCCTGGCGCAGAGAAGTTGGCAGTTGTACCCTCAGTGGCAAGCACAACGTTTACGGTGACCAGAGCTAATGATCAGTCGGTTGTGCTAACGGGAAGTTTAAGTGCGACCAAAACTTGGGCGCCCGCAAACGAATCAGTCAAACTCGCTGACTTTTCGTCGCTAAATACCGAAGGCGATTACACGCTAACCGTGGAAGGCATTGAAAAGCCAGTCAATTTTAAAATTTCCGAGAATGCTTACGATGCTCTTAATGCGGGCGCCATCAAAGCCTTCTATTTCAATCGTGCGAGTACAGCATTACTGGAAACTCACGCCGGTGTTTACAAGCGCCCCGCAGGCCACCCGGGTACTACCGTGTATATCCACAAATCTGCCGCCACAGCCGCCCGCCCTGAAGGCACCATAGTTTCTGCACCCAAGGGCTGGTACGACGCAGGTGATTACAACCTGTACATTGTTAACGCCGGTATTAGTACTTACACCTTGCTTGCGGCCTATGAGCGCTATGCCGACTATTTTAAAACTCAAGCTCTTAATATCCCCGAAAGCACAGATGCCGTGCCGGATGTGCTGAACGAGGCCATGTGGAACTTGGAGTGGATGCTCGCCATGCAAGACCCTAACGATGGCGGCGTTTATCACAAGCTCACCAGTAAAAATTTTAGCGGCATGGTAATGCCTCACGTAGACACCTCCGCTCGCTATATGGTGCAAAAAGCGACCGCAGCCACGCTGGATTTTGCAGCGGTTATGGCTGCTGCCAGCCGTATCTATGCCCCTTATGAAGCCACTTACCCCGGCATTTCCACCAAAATGCTCAACGCGGCTAAATCGGCCTATGAATGGGCGAAAGCCAACCCTGCGGTGTATTACGTGCAACCGAGCGATATTTTTACCGGCGGTTATGGCGATAATGATGTGAAAGATGAATTTGCATGGGCGGCAGCGGAGTTGTACATCACCACTAAAGACGATAGCTATTACACCGACCTTAAACCCACGACTGTTACGGCAGATGTTCCTTGGTGGGGCGGCGTGAAATCCCTGGGTTGGATTTCTCTCGCGCACAATTTGGATTCGCTCACCAGCGTTGCCGATAAAACCTTAATTAAAACTCGTTTGAATGGTGTTGCTGCGGGTATAGCCGCTAAAAAAACCTCATCCGCCTACGGTGTGCCCTTGGTGAGTGGCGATTTTAATTGGGGTAGCAATTCCGGCGCGCTCAATCAGGCGATGATGTTATTAGCGGCTTATGAGTTGGATAACAGCAAAACCGATTACCTTAAAACCGCGCAATCACTGTTGGATTATGTGCTTGGCCGTAACCCTACCGACTACTCGTTTGTAACAGGTTTTGGTGTGCGCACACCGCAAAATATTCATCACCGCCCCTCAGAGGCCGATGGTATCGCGGGTTCTATTCCCGGCTTTTTAGCAGGTGGTGCTAATGCAGGCCAAGAGGATAAGAGCGGCTGCAGCGTCCCTTATCCATCTAACTTGCCGGCAAAATCTTACCTCGACAATACCTGTAGTTATGCGAGTAATGAAATTGCCATCAATTGGAATGCACCGCTAGTTTATGTGAGTGCTGCACTACAAGTCTCAACGCCTTAATAGTTGTTATACACCTAATAAAAAACCGCCAAGGTAGCTATTACCTTGGCGGTTTTTTTATTGTGTAAAAGAGGCTGTACTTGCCTAGTTATCTTGTCTACCAAGTAATATGATTGCGCCCATTAATCCATACTCGGGCAGGGTTTTATGAAGTTTGTAGCAATGATGGTTTGTGTGTTCTTAGTAAGCAGTTGCGGTGGTTTGCCGACTAAAATTAGCTCACCTTTTTCAAAGTCTGAAAGCGCCCCTGTAACAACAACTCCCGCAA
Organism: uncultured Cellvibrio sp.; assembly: GCA_963506825.1. Lineage (GTDB taxonomy): Bacteria > Pseudomonadota > Gammaproteobacteria > Pseudomonadales > Cellvibrionaceae > Cellvibrio. Next base: position 5,626 of record CAUOQW010000016.1, on the reverse strand, counting down.
TCAGCCCTGCAGCCCAAGCGCCTCTGCCCCGCCATGTTGATGATGAGTTTCAAAAAAACTTAGGGCAAATCTGGGGCAATTATTTTATTGAAAACTATTCTGATACCCGCGCGCTAGATGTACTGGTTATCTCTAACCGAAAACTCAAGGCAGCGGCGTTTGGTTGTACTAATGACCATTTTGGCGTAGAGCGAGATGCGTCAGCCCATTTTGGTGTTTGCAAAATCAACGTGCCTAAAAATCACAGCACGGGTCTGATTCGCTTAACCAAAGACAATCGCCAGTCGTCCCATGATTTTTTCAAAATTTTAAACTCAAGAAATTTATCTGAAGTTGCAGTCTTTGATTACTTAAAAAAATCGGAGCGCTATCCATTGGTGTTTGTGCACGGTTTTAATGTGCGTTATGAAGATGCGTTACTCAGAGCAGCGCAAATCGCCTATGACTTAAAATACCAAGGCCCCATCGTTTTATATTCTTGGCCAGCAGGTGCAAGAGATGGATTTTTAGACGAGAAAATAATTACTCGCACCTATGATCACAATTTAAAAAATGCGCAGGATTCAGTCGCGTTGTTTAAGGATTTTTTAAATCAATTAAATGCCAATCATTTAACGGTGAATTTGGTGGTGCACTCTATGGGGCATCAAGTCGCACTGCCCGCCTTAAATGATTTTTCTGCACACAATCCAGGCGCAAAAATTATCAATGAACTGATTCTAAATGCGCCCGATTTTGAGGCCGATGAATTTATCAATATTGCAGCCGCTATTAAAGACAACACCAAACGCATCACCATTTATTGTTCTTACAACGATAGAGCTATGACAGTGTCAGAAATTTACAATAAAAATCCGCGCTTCGGTGCTTGCGCGTTTTCTGAAAGTATTGATTCCATTAACGTGAGTTTGGTGGATGCCCCTGCACTTGGTTTGGGCCATGGCTACTATTCATCGCGTGCAATTCTGGGCGATGTATTTCAAGTGCTGCTAGGGATTGAAGCTGAGAAGCGCTTATTCATTCGCAAGAGCGAACCTAACAGTACAGAAAAATATTTTTTAAGGCAGTAAGTATTAATTTTATAATTTCGCAAGAGGGAACACTTGAAATAAATTGTTGCATTTAACATGCGTGATTTTCAATTTTCATTAAAAAAGTGAATAAGTTTATAGCATTAAGAAATAATATAAAAATAATTATAAAGCTGTCTTTATTCTTTCCGTTAATTATTATGGAATTGTATTTTTTGTGTAACTTTATAATTTCGACGACAATTTAATGTCAGTAAAATTTACAGCCTACTATTAACTATTTCCCTTCTCAAATAAAAACTCTTTAAAAAGCAAAGGTTAAGGAAAGTTGGTTCAAATTTTGCGTACGCTGCTGTGCGGTTAATTAATTCACTACAAAGGAAATATGTTTATGAAGCGCTACTCATTAATTTTACTGATGTTGTTCACATCTTTTAACGCTCAAGCATCGCTTATTGGATATGCAGATGTTGTTTTAGATTACTTTAACAGTGGTAGTGGTCCTATAAATGGGCCGTATGGGGGTGATTACCCCGGTGCTTTTCCTGTCGCAGTGTCTACCAGTGTCGTTCTAGGAAATGATCCTGGCGCCAGTGTAGATTTTTTATCGCTGCCGAAAGGATCTTATGTCACCGTAGGTTTTACCGATGAGACAGTGGTTGATGGTGTAGGTAATGATATTTTTATTCAGGAGGCTGGTGCTTCGGGAGAAACTGCGGGTGTGTATGTAAGTTCAGATCTTCTTAATTTTATCTTTTTAGGTATTGCACAAGATGACACATCCACAGCATTTGATTTGGCAAGTATTGGCTTTATCGGGGCAGTACAAGCAATCAAAATTGTTGGTTGGGATAACTTTGGTGGATCCCCAGGTTTTGATGTCGTCAACGTCCAAGTGTTGCCTGGCAGTATTGGTGAGCCGCCTGTAAAAGTTCCTGAGCCTTCGCCACTACTATTACTGATGTGTGGATTGCTAGTTTTATGCGCACGTAAAAAATGGGCGTAATTACTTAACACTTGCGTTTTAACACAACATCTAAAGCTCAATATGCAAATTGTGTATTGAGCTTTATTGTTTGAATTACTGCTCTATGTAACTCCTCTCTAGTTTTGGCAGCCTTTTGGTTTGGGCGAAGTCTCAGCTTCTGATACATATATTCGTCTTGAATTTACCCTTCAATCTCACGAAGTTTCCATAAGGGCTAGCTCATCGCTTATGTGCAGGTGTTTACTTTAATAAAATGCTGTAGAGTAAGAACACAGTTTGTAACTTAGTCTACATATCATGGAATGGTTTCTCCTGATTCTATCGCTTCCCACCCAGAATGCGACAGCACGCATGCGCGCTTGGCGTGCCCTCAAAGCCGCTGGCGTTGCTGTATTGCGCGATGGCGTTTATCTCTTGCCTGCACAATCAAACTATCGTGACATATATGATGGTGTCGCCCAAGATGTACAGTCATCTGGCGGGACAGCCTTGATCCTGCAAGTGGCCAATGATGAAGCTGCTAATTTCCCCGAATTGTTCGATCGCCAAGATGACTACGCGGCATTGCTCGCGGAACTCACACAATTACAGGCTTTATTCACCACCGAGGCCCTGCCCAGTCTGATCAAACAAGTGCGCAAATTGCGCAAAACCTTTACCGCAATTGTGGGTATTGATTACTTCCCCAATGAAGTTCAGGCTCAAACGCAAGCCGCGCTGCTCAGCGCCGAGTTGCAACTCAATCGCTTGCTGTCCCCCGATGAACCCCATGAGATAACCGGCAATATTCAACGCTTGGAACAGAGCCACTATCAAAACCGTACTTGGGCAACCCGCAAACGCCCTTGGGTTGATAGGCTCGCCAGCGCTTGGCTTATTCGTCGCTTTATTGATAAAAACGCACGCATTCTATGGCTCGATTCGCCCGCCGACTGCCCTGCTGATGCACTGGGTTTTGATTTTGATGGCGCAATCTTTAGTCATGTCGATGGCAAGGTCACCTTCGAAGTCTTGGCTGCCAGTTTTGCGCTTGAGCAGTCTGCATTAAGCCGTTTTGGCGTTCTTGTGCATTATTTGGATGTGGGCGGAATACAGCCGACTGAAGCCAGCGGCCTCGAACAAATTTTGTGGGGCTTGCGCAATAGCATAAACGATGATGATCAATTATTAGCAGCAGCAAGCAGTGTGTTTGATGCATTGCTGACAGCATTTAGCGAGAAGGCTTAACTCATGACATCTTCAACAACAAATAGTCCAACCACTGATCAAGTACCCGCACCTGTTAGCTTTCTGCAAGCTTTTTGGTTTTGGTTAAAACTCGGTTTTATTAGCTTTGGTGGCCCTGCGGGGCAAATTTCTATCATGCATCAAGAGTTGGTAGAAAATCGCCGCTGGATTTCAGAAAAGCGTTTTCTACACGCGCTCAATTACTGCATGGTATTGCCGGGGCCAGAGGCGCAGCAGCTTGCGACTTATATTGGTTGGTTGATGCATCGCACTTGGGGCGGTGTGATTGCGGGCGCATTATTTGTATTGCCATCGCTCTTTATTTTAATTGCGCTTTCATGGGTTTATATCGCTTATGGTGATGTACCTTTAGTCGCAGGATTATTTTACGGCATTAAACCCGCAGTAACTGCTATTGTGGTGCAAGCGGCACATCGTATAGGTTCGCGCGCGCTAAAAAATAATGTGTTGTGGGCAATTGCAGCTGCATCTTTCGTAGCGATTTTTGCATTAAATATCCCCTTTCCATTTATCGTATTAGGCGCAGCACTAATAGGTTACTTCGGTGGCCGTTATGCACCGAAATTTTTTGATGCAGGCGGCGGTCACGGCGCCGCAAAAAAATCCTTTGGTGCAGCCATAATTGACGACAACACACCAACACCGGCACACGCACTCTTTCGTTGGTCGCGTTTCGCATTTGTATTTTCGGTAGGTTTTACGCTTTGGCTTATTCCCATGGCCGCGCTCTATTCCATTTTTGGTTGGCAGCACGACTTCACCCAAATGGCGTGGTTTTTTACTAAGGCCGCGCTTTTAACTTTTGGTGGTGCTTATGCAGTTTTGCCCTATGTGTATCAAGGTGCGGTAGGCCACTACCAATGGCTTACCCCCACGCAAATGATTGATGGTCTTGCGCTCGGCGAAACCACGCCTGGGCCATTAATTATGGTAGTTGCGTTTGTCGGTTTTGTGGGTGGTTATGTAAAAGCCTTGTTGGGTACAGAGCATTTATTTTTATCGGGTGCACTGGCAGCAAGCTTGGTTACTTGGTTTACGTTTTTGCCTTCGTTTATTTTTATTTTAGCGGGCGGGCCTTTCGTAGAAACCACACACAATAATTTAAAATTTACTGCACCTCTTACGGCTATTACTGCTGCAGTAGTGGGTGTAATTTTAAATCTCGCGCTTTTCTTTGGTTATCATGTTCTATGGCCACAGGGTTTTAGTGGCAACTTTGATATTGGTTCGGCCGTGATTGCACTGGCAGCAGCTATTGCGTTATTTAAATTTAAACGCAATGTGATCCATGTGATTGGCGTGGCGGCGTTGATTGGTTTGGCCGTGAAGACCTTCTTACCCAACTTACTAATGGGTGTGCAGTAAAGAATACTGTTCAATTCAAAACTCGCCGTGAATACTTCCCTGTAGGCTCGGACGCGGCATCCATGCCGCATACGGTTTTGAATCAAACAGTATTCTTTACTTGTGCCCTGTTAGTAAGTCTATAAAGCCTTGCGAAACGTCAAATTTATCCGCTGCTCGCCGAGCAGTGAATGCTTTCCCGCTTTAACTGGCAACACGCCGTGAAAAAATAAGCGCGCGCACCCACCCCAAACCACAACATCGCCGTGTACCAGTGGTACGCGAAGGGTTTTTTCTTCACGCTGCAAACCGCCCAATAAAAAAGTCGCAGGCAAGCCCAAAGAGACAGACACAATCGGCTGGGTAAAATCCTTTTCGTTTTTATCTTGATGCAAAGACATCTTCGCGCCAACTTTGTAGCAGTTAATCAAACATGAATCAGGTGCAAAATTTTCATAGCCCGCTTCTTTAGCTGCGCTCAGCGCTAACTGCAAAAAGCTATCTGGCATAGCAGGCCAATCTTGTTGCGAGTGCGCATCGCGTTTTGAATAGCGATAACCATAAGCATCACTTCGCCAACCCACAGTACCGCAACTGGTCGTAGTGACCGACATAGCCAAACCACTCGGCGTATACATGGTTCGCAACGGCGCTGCTGCAATGAGCTTGGAAATTTCATTCAACAAATCCGTTTCAAATGGCAATGCAAAACCGCGCAAGATAACTGCGCCTTCACAAATAGATTCGCGCCCGGTATGGGGGTTATCTGAAAATAAATCTAGATTCATGAGGATTTAGTGGAGTTGCTTTTAGTTCTGGATAACCAAAAAATAAAAACCAAGAGCGGAATATTTTTAGTGAGTGGGCCAAAAGGGTGTAACCAAAATGAGGAATCTATAATGGACAATAAAATTGTATAGCTAAGGATGATAATCATTTTTGCTCTGTAAAACAATTGCAATCTATAAGATTTTAATAACAAAATACATAAAAATAAAAAAACAAAAATGAATGC
>CAUOQW010000015.1:0-14447 GCA_963506825.1 uncultured Cellvibrio sp. | reverse complement strand
TTCAGTGTGAAAGACCAAAGTAGATTCAATTTCCTGTGTTGGTGATTGATGCTCATCTTCAATAAAGAATTTTCGATATGAATTCCAATGAGATTTGCCAAAACAAACTATAGCTTGTGGCTTATATAGCTCAGAAAAATCAGCAAATAACTTTCGACGAAAACTCACTATTTGATCAAAAGACTCTATATATTCTTGTTGAGAAATGCCAAGCAAATTTTCATAGTGTAACTGCCAGCTGTTGAGACTTGGCTTACTAATTGGCAGAATATTTCCATTGAATACACCATTACCTTTAACCCATAAATACTCATCTCTATACTTTCGCCAATCGTCTGATTGTCCGCTAACTAAAGCCGCAATCTTTGCACTAGCATTGGCTACAGGCCATTTCTGGATATTATCTGGGCGAAGATCTTTGGTTTTATACTCATAAACAGGTTTTCCAAATTCGTCTTTTATTCTCTCAGATGTATCAGGGCTATCAGACCACCCTCCACCAGCTTCTACACCTATAAACCATAATCCTTTTTTTGCATCCCCATGACCGAGATAATTTGAAATATAGTTAAATTCTTGTGTTTTATTTGGAAACATTTTCGATCCTCCATTATTAAATATTATCTTTAACATCAAAATAAATTGGCTTATTCATCAAGCGCACCACTATCTCTGTTAATTCATCCCACTGCTTATCGTTGCTTTCATTTGTAAATAATGCAGAAAGCTCACTGCCTAAACTATATAAAAGAGACACGCCAACATCTGCTGCAGGATGGTTTTTGAAATCATATAAGATCGCTTGGTCACCTGAGAAAGGAATTACGTGATCTGGATTTACACCATTAAATAAACTGCAATCATAGACAATTGTTTCCTGATGCTTTCTTATGGCTTCATCTATTGCAAATATACCTGCTTTTAATATTGGGTTTATATGCACAGCATAATTTAAGCGGCTGTCATTCTTGGCTACTAATTTCATTTTTATTACCTGTTAAAAAATTATGATGGTTACCATTTACTAATCTGGTAAGCAGCACTAACAGGCTTTAAGGTAGTTTTAGCGCCCATATATAAACAACGAGGCTGAAAGCCTCGTTTTTACTACTTTAACACTCTTATTTTTTCGTCGGTCTTTCCCAACCCTGGATATTGCGCTGCTTGCTGCGCGCTATGGCCAGTTCTGCCACTTCTACATCTTTAGTAATAATTGAGCCCGCTCCAACGGTTGCACCAGCGCCAATTTTTACCGGTGCAACTAACGCCGAGTTAGAGCCGATAAAAGCATTATCGCCAATCTCAGTTTTGAATTTATTCACACCATCGTAATTACAGGTGATGGTACCCGCACCTACATTCACACCAGTGCCGATTGTTGCATCGCCGATGTAGCTCAAGTGATTCACTTTACTGCCTTTGGCTATGACCGCTTTTTTGGTTTCCACAAAATTGCCGATTTTTACACCGTCGGCCAGATCAGTGCCAGGACGCAGGCGAGCGTAGGGGCCAATATCGCAATCGTCGGCGAGTACGGAATCCTCAATATGGCTGTAGGCTTTAATGTGTGTGCCTTTGCCAATAGTCGCATTGATAATCACGCAGTTGGGTTCGATGGTGACGCCATCGCCCAGAACCACATTGCCTTCAAAGACGCAGTTCACGTCGATCACAACATCGCGGCCGACCTGTAAGTTGCCGCGAATATCAATGCGCGCTGGATCCAGTAAAGTCACGCCCGCTACCATCAATTCATTGGCTTTTTGCTTTTGGTAGAAGCGTTCGAGCGCCGCTTGTTGCTGGCGATTGTTGATGCCTTCTACCTCTTCCACCGCGTTGGGTTGTTCAACTTGGATGGCGATGCCATCGGCTTTGCCCATGGCGATAATATCGGTGAGGTAATACTCGCCCTGAACGTTATCGTTGTTGAGTTGCGGCAGCCATTTTTGCAGGTGCTTGGCTTTTACCGCCATGATGCCGGTATTGATTTCAGCGATTTTGCGCTGGGCTTCGCTGGCATCTTTGTGTTCAACAATCGCCACAACAGCGCCGGCTGCATCGCGCACTATGCGGCCATAACCGGTAGGGTCCTGCATATTGACGGTGAGCAAACCCATTTGCGTATCGCTAACTTGCGCGATTAATTTTTGCAGGGTTTCAGCGCGGGTGAGAGGAACATCGCCGTAGAGAATTAGCACGGTTGCGTCGTTGCGCAAATGTGGCAGGGCTTGTTGCACGGCGTGACCAGTACCCAATTGCTCGGCCTGCAAAGCAAATTTTACATCGGGCGCTGCCATGCGCTCTTCCACTTTCTCAGCACCGTGGCCGACGATAATCAGGATTTGCTCACCACCTACCTGACGCGCGGTATCCACCACATGTTGCACCAGCGCTTTGCCGCCAATGGGGTGCAAAACTTTGGGTAAGTCAGAACGCATACGGGTGCCTTTACCGGCGGCGAGTACAAGAATGTCGAGCATAATAATTCCCTGTCTATTGGAGTGTGTGCCGATTGGTTTTTACGGCGCTAATAGTATCAGATATTGCTTCAATCACTTTTTGGGGTTCGGTGATTTGCGGGAAATGGCCACTATTTTCACAAGGATAATGTTTGGAAATCGTGGACAGATCCAATAACTTTTGTTGATACATTTGGTGCAACTGAAAGGCTGCTGCCGGAACAAACGGCATTTTTTGTGTGCCTGAGACAACAGCCACAGGAATCGTTGGAAACGATTGTGCAACATGAATTTGATTGACGGTTGTGGCTACGCATTCATCTTCAGAAAATTTGTAGCGATCAAATATTTTTTCTACAAATTTAAAGCCATTGTTTAGCACGTGCAAAATAAGTGGCGGCTTATTGCGCTTCTGTTCGGCAATCTCTAACGGGTGAGGTGCATCTACCAAAACAATTGCACTTATGGCTTTGTCATAAACTCTTGCAAATAAATTGGCGAAAAGACCACCTAGTGAATGAGCAACTAGCACGTAAGGTGGCGCAATATGCAAAGCGCTAAGCAGTTGCTGTAAATCTGCCACAACCTTATGACCATCTTGTGGCTCTTGTGCTTTTGACGAGCCTCCCACACCTAAACGATTAATCAGCAGTATTTTATTATTTTGCGCAACTTGGGGATAAACTTTATCCCAGCTATCAAATGGCATTCTAAAACCATTTAAAAAAACAATTGTGTGCTCACCTTGGCCTAAATATTGGTATTCAAAAATTTTATTGTCGAACTCTATGAGCTTATGTTTGGTTGAAGCCATAAGGATTCCTTTTATTGCCAGAATTTGCCCATAAAAAAAGGTGACTGCGAAGTCACCTTTTTTGCTTTCATTACTTTCATTTTCAACTTGCGCTTACTTACCCGCTTTTTTGCGGATCGCTTGCAGAGTGCGCAATTGTGCAGAAGCTTCTGCCAATTGAATTGCTGCACGCTGGAAATCTATCTCGGAAGATTGATTTGCCAGTTGTTGTTGCGCGTGTTGCTGTGCTTCAAGCGCTTTGGCTTCATCCATATCACCGGCACGCAGAGCAGTGTCTGCCATAACCGTTACTTGATAGGGCTGAACTTCAAGGAATCCACCAGAAACGTAGAATACTTCCTCATCGCCGCCTTGTTTGATAACACGTACTGGGCCTGGCTTAACGCCAGTCAGCAATGGCGCGTGACCATAGTTAATACCTAAGTCACCCACGCTACCAGTCACAATTACCATCTCGACCAAGCCTGCAAAAATTTCGCGCTCAGCACTGACGATATTGCATTGAACAGTCATGGCCATATCCGTTTCTCTTGATAAATGTCAAAGGCTACCAACTCATGGAAAAACCCGAAGCCGCGAGGCTTCGGGTCAAACCATTACTTGAGTTTGGTAGCTTTTTCGATAGCTTCGTCGATAGTACCAACCATGTAGAAAGCTTGTTCTGGCAAGTGATCGTAATCACCCGCAAGCAAGCCTTTAAAACCACGAATGGTTTCTTTCAATGGAACGTATTTGCCTGGTGAACCAGTAAATACTTCCGCTACGTGGAATGGCTGAGACAAGAAACGTTCGATTTTACGCGCACGAGATACAGTTTGTTTGTCTTCTTCTGACAATTCATCCATACCCAAAATCGCAATAATATCTTTCAATTCTTTGTAACGTTGCAATACAGTTTGCACACCGCGCGCAGTTGCATAGTGCTCGTTGCCGATGATCATTGGGTCCAACTGACGTGAGGTTGAATCCAGTGGATCGATCGCTGGGTAAATACCCTTAGCGGCGATATCACGGCTCAATACTACGGTTGAATCCAAATGCGCAAACGTGGTTGCTGGCGACGGGTCAGTCAAGTCATCCGCAGGTACGTATACCGCTTGAACAGAGGTGATTGAACCGATTTTGGTAGAGGTAATACGCTCTTGCAGAACGCCCATCTCTTCCGCCAATGTTGGTTGGTAACCTACTGCTGATGGCATACGGCCCAACAATGCAGATACTTCGGTTCCCGCCAAGGTGTAACGGTAAATGTTGTCTACGAAGAACAGTACGTCTTTACCTTCGTCACGGAATTTCTCCGCCATGGTCAAACCAGTCAAGGCTACGCGCAAACGGTTGCCTGGCGGCTCGTTCATTTGGCCGTAAACCATCGCTACTTTGTCTACTACGTTTGATTCTTTCATCTCGTGGTAGAAGTCGTTCCCTTCACGAGTACGCTCACCTACACCGGCGAACACGGATAAACCGGCGTGTTCTTTAGCGATGTTGTTGATGAGTTCCATCATGTTTACGGTTTTACCTACACCCGCACCACCGAACAAACCTACTTTACCGCCTTTAGCAAAGGGGCAAACCAAGTCGATTACTTTGATACCAGTTTCGAGCAACTCTTCAGAGGCTGCCAAATCTTCGTACTTGGGCGCTGCACGGTGAATCTGCATACGCTCTTGTTCGCCGATGGGGCCACACTCGTCAATGGGGTTGCCCAATACGTCCATAATGCGACCGAGGGTTTCTTTACCCACTGGCACATTGATGGGCGCGTTGGTGTTGGTCACGATTAAACCGCGACGCAAACCTTCAGAAGAACCCAACGCAATAGTGCGAACAACGCCGTCACCTAATTGCTGTTGTACTTCAAGAGTTAGATTGCCTTCGGTGATAACCAAAGCATCATAAACTCTTGGCACTGCATCGCGTGGGAATTCCACATCGATTACTGCGCCGATAATTTGAACAATATGTCCGCTACTCATTTCCGGTTCCTCTTTGTTCCAGAAATCTCAGGCCCTTTTAAAAAGATCTGAAGGCCTGAAAGTTTAAACACGATTAATGCTTGGCTGCGATCTGATGTAACGACAATTATGCAATTGCCGCCGCACCACCTACGATCTCAGACAGCTCTTGTGTAATTGCTGCTTGACGCGCTTTGTTGTAAATCAGTTTCAAGCTATCAATCAATTCACCGGCGTTGTCGGTTGCGCTTTTCATCGCAATCATACGTGCGGCCTGTTCACAGGCGGCATTTTCAACCACAGATTGATAAACTTGCGACTCAATAAAACGGGTCAATAAGCCTTTTAACAATTCAGCTGCATCTGGCTCGTAGATGTAATCCCAGTGATGTTTCAACTTGGTATTGTCATCTGCAACCAGTGGCAACAATTGGCGAATCGTGGGCTTTTGGGTCATGGTGTTGACGAATTCGTTGCTTACGATAAACAACTTATCAATCTTGCCTTCTTCAAATGCATCCAACATCACCTTCACGCTGCCGATCAAATCGGCAACGGTGGGCGCTTCGCCTAGGTCGCGGGTAGACGCAACCACATTACCGCCAAAACTTTTAAAGAACGCAGCAGCTTTCGCTCCAATCAAGCACAAATCGATTGCTATGCCTTGGTCAGCCCAAGCTTTCATGCTCTTGATGGAGTTTTTGAACACGTTAGCGTTCAAACCACCACACAGACCACGATCACTTGAAACCAAAATGTAGCCAACGCGCTTAACGGGGCGCTCTTTCATAAAACGGTGTTTGTATTCGGGATTGGCGTTAGCCAAATGCCCGATTACATCACGCATGCGATTGGCGTAAGGCTTACCCAATTGCATGCGCTCTTGCGCACGACGCATTTTACTCGCGGCGACCATTTCCATCGCGCTGGTAATTTTCTGCGTGCTTTTGACGCTCGATATCTGCGTCCGAATTTCTTTTGTGCTTGCCATACTCAAAGACTCAGTTAAAAAAGTGCGCGAGGCGCACTTTTAATTACCAGGTGCGGCTTGCTTTCAGTTTGGTCACCAGCTCTTTGAACTTGCCTTCCAACTCGCTATTCCAATCACCGGTGGCATCTATGTGATTCATAGTGTCAGCGTATTCGGATTTAGCGAATGAGAGCAGGGCAGCTTCAAAATCGAGCACTTTGCTAACGTCGATGTCTTTCAAGTGACCTTCGTTAGCGGCGAACAATACCAATGCCATTTGTGCAACACTCAATGGAGTAAATTGCTTTTGCTTCATCAATTCAGTAACACGTTGACCGTGTTCCAATTGTGATTTGGTCGCTTCGTCCAAATCTGAGGCAAACTGCGAGAACGCAGCCAATTCACGGTATTGCGCCAACGCGGTACGAATACCACCGGCAAGCTTTTTGATAATTTTGGTTTGCGCTGCACCACCTACGCGCGATACCGAAATACCAGCGTTCATCGCAGGACGTACGCCTGAGTTGAACATGGACGATTCCAAGAAGATCTGGCCGTCGGTAATCGAAATTACGTTGGTTGGAACGAATGCAGACACGTCACCAGCCTGAGTTTCAATGATTGGCAAGGCGGTCAATGAACCGGTTTGGCCTTTCACTTCACCTTTGGTGAACTTCTCTACGTAGTCTTCGCTTACGCGAGATGCACGCTCGAGCAGACGGCTGTGGAGATAAAATACATCGCCTGGGTAAGCTTCGCGGCCTGGAGGACGACGGAGCAACAAGGAAATTTGACGGTAAGCCCAAGCTTGCTTGGTCAAGTCGTCATAAATGATCAAGGCATCTTGGCCGCGGTCACGGTAGTACTCACCAATGGTGCAACCCGTGAATGGAGCCAAAAATTGCATTGCCGCTGGATCAGACGCAGTCGCCGCGATCACAACGGTGTGATCCATAGCGCCATTTTCTTCTAACTTGCGCACTACTGCAGCAACAGAAGAGGCCTTTTGGCCGATGGCGACATAGATACACTTAATGCCAGAACCTTTTTGGTTGATGATGGCATCAACAGCAATGGCAGTTTTACCAATTTGACGGTCACCGATGATCAACTCACGTTGACCGCGACCGATTGGTACCATTGCGTCGATTGCTTTCAAACCGATTTGTACTGGTTGGTCTACTGATTTACGCCAAATTACGCCTGGAGCAATTTTTTCAACTGCGTCAGTCATTTTGGTATTCAGTGGACCTTTACCATCGATTGGGTTACCGAGGGCGTCAACAACGCGACCGAGCAACTCTGGACCAACAGGTACTTCCAGAATACGACCGGTACACTTACATTTTTGACCTTCGGCTACACCGCGGTAGTCACCGAGAATTACCGCACCTACGGAGTCGCGCTCCAGGTTCAGTGCCATCCCGTAAACGCCGCCTTCAAATTCAATCATCTCGCCGTACATTACGTCGGCCAGACCGTGAATACGAATAATACCGTCAGTTACGGAAACGACAGTACCTTCGTTTTGAGCTTCTGTAGAAAATTCAAGACCTTCAATACGCTTCTTGATAATTTCACTGATTTCAGAAGGATTCAGTTGCTGCATGCTCTGTTCCTCGATCCTAGACTTAGGATTTCAATGCTTCGGCGAGTTTCGCCAAGCGACCACGGACTGAACCGTCGATTACCATGTCACCGGTATGGATAACCACACCGCCCAACAGACTCTTATCAACCGAGCTGTTCACGTCAATCTTACGATTCAATTTGGCGCTTAGTGATTGAGCCAATTTGTTAATCAAGTCAACAGGCAACTCGTAGGCTGCTGTGATCTCAACTTCGATTGTTTTTTCTTGCTGGGCTTTCATCTTGGCGAACAAGTCGCGGATGTAAGGCAACAATGCGAGACGCTTGTTGCTAGCAAGGGTTCGGATGAAGTTTTTTACTTTCTCATCCAAACTGTCACCAATTACTTGTACAAACACAGAAGCTTTTTGCTCTGCAGATAGACCCGATGTGGCTAACGCCTTTTTCACCTGATCTTGCTCTGCGACGGCGGCTGAAACTTCCAGTGCTTCAAACCAGGACTGCAAACTATTGGCAGTCAAGGCGTATTCAAATGCAGCTTTGGCGTAAGGTCTTGCCAAGGTAGTTGGTTCAGCCATATCAACCTCAATTACAATTCAGCAGCGAGTTTATTTACCAACTCGTTGTGTGCATTTTGATCGATAGAAGATCCCAAAATCTTTTCTGCACCGGCTAGAGCAAGGACTACCACTTTGCTGCGCAATTCTTCTTTCGCGCGGCTGGTAGCTTGTTCAATTTCAGCTTCAGCAGAGGCTTTAACACGACCAGCTTCAACAAGGGCTTTTTCTTTTGCTTCTTCAACAATTTCAATTGCGCGCTTGTTAGCAGAATCGATAATGGCAGCAGCTTCTTTCTTTGCAGAAGTGAGTTGCTCAACCACTTTTTGTTTTGCCAATTCAAGATCTTTCTCAGCTCTATCCGCCGCTTGAAGACCATCCGCAATACGCTTACTACGTTCGGCCAAAGCCCCAATAATGGGTGGCCAGACTAAGCGGTAGGTCAGATAGATAAAGATTGCGAAAGCAATCATCTGACCGATTATGGTTGCGTTAATATTCACGTGTAGATGCCTTTTTTAAAAGGTTTAAGTTACGTTAGTGAGGCTTAATTAAGCGCCAGTCTTCGCAAACAAAATAAATAGACCGATACCAACACCAATCATTGGTACAGCATCTACTAAACCCATTACGATGAAGAATTGTGTACGCAGCAAAGGGATCAATTCTGGTTGACGCGCAGCGCCTTCCAAAAATTTACCACCCAGAATACCTACACCAATAGCTACACCTACGGCACCCAAACCAATTACGAGAGCACCTGCCAAATATAACAACGCGATTGCTTCACTCACTGTCTTTCTCCTAAAGTTAAAGTTAAAAAATTAAAACGAAAAAACAAACTTAAAAATCTATCAATGTTCTTCGGCGGTTTGGAATGCCATGCTCAAATACACAATGGTCAATACCATGAAAATAAATGCCTGAAGCGAAATAATTAAAATGTGGAAGAGCGCCCATACAATTTGAATGCCACCTGCCAGCAAGCTAAACAAATAGCCTGCACCAAACATAATGGCTACCAGAATAAAGATAACTTCACCTGCATACATGTTGCCGAACAACCGCAAGCCTAATGAAACTGGTTTAGCAATCAGGTTTACCACTTCCAACACAAAGTTGGCTGGAACAAAGAGAGCTTGAATAAAGACATTTTTGCTACTGAAAGGATGCAGGCACAGCTCTTTGGCAAAACCTACAATCCCTTTTTGAGTAATACTGAAATAAACAATAAAAGCAAACACAAATAGCGCCATACCTAAGGTGATATTTGGGTCAGTTGAGGGAACTACTTTGAAGAAAACTGCATGAGGATCTGCACCCAACTGCACACCAATGAATTTGGCAATTTCTGGTAGAAGATCGACAGCAAAAAGATCCATCGCATTCATGAATAAAATCCATACAAAAATAGTCAGCGCCAAGGGAGCTACCATCGCATTTTTGTAAGGAAACATACCTTTTACATTGTCATCAACAAAATCAATCGCTGCCTCAACCACGTTTTGCAAACCGGTTGGAACATCGCTGGTTACTTTCTTGGCAACACTGCGGAAAATTAAAAAGAAAACAACACCCAAAAATAACGACCAACCCATGGTATCCACGTTAATGGCCCAAAACCCCATAGCCTTGGCTTCTGCTGCATTAGCCGCAAAAGTCCAAGTTCCATCAGGCAACTGACCATAGGTCAAGTTGGTTAAATGGTGCTGAATATACTGTGATGAAGTGAGCGCCTCGTGGTGCTCAGCTGCGTGTTCAACGTCTGACATCTAGTTAATCCCAATCAAAATTAAAAAACTTTTTGCATCAACCTCGGCGAGCGCTCTTAATGTTTAAAGAGCCTGCTACGAGCCAAGGGATAAACCCACGCCATGGATTGCACCAAGGCATAGGCTATAAAAATCAGGAGGGCGTAGATTGGTTGTTTGAATAGTGAAAACTGCGTGAAGACTACCAAGAAAAGCAGCGCAGTAACAACAAATTTACCAATCTCACCAACATACAAGGCAGCCAAGATTTCCCCCGGTGGTTTACCCAACGCAGGACGAAACGCCACAATCGCAAGCCAAAGATTGGCTAACGAGCAAATCACTCCACCCACTAGGATTGCAATTGCGACTTGGCTGCTGAACACCAAACCCACAAGGCTCAGCACACAACTAGCGACTACTTGAGCGGCGACAATCTGCAACGCAAACACGCGGCCTCTAGGTTCTACACTATAAGGCTCTGCGCGGGACGGGCTGTTAGAACTCGTCAATTTGCTTGTCTCTTGATTTGTCGGGCTTGTTTAAACCGGTTGTTATTACTTTATGTAACAACCAACCCTATTTACCGCTCAATTTTGGCGCAGGCATTATAGTGACTATAGTCACATGCTTCAACTAGGCATACCCGTCATTTCTTTACAAAAGCAATCAAAAGCAATCATATCTTAGCCTTGGATCAGAGTTCACTATTGGATATGGATCAAAATCCCGTCCAATTCATCCAAAGAGTTGTAGCTAATCACTAACTTGCCTTTACCTTTGGTGCCCTGCTGAATTTCTACCGCAGCACCCAGTTTTTCTGAGAGGCTGTTTTCTAAACGGCGAATATCGGCTGAGGGTGCCGCGACAGGATTAGTTTTTGCGTCTTTTTTGCCTTCCTGATAAACACGCACCAAAGCTTCAGTCTGACGAACCGACAAACCTTTCGCCACGATTTGGCGAGCGATATCGCGCTGCACATTGGCTTCCAAGGTCAGAATGGCGCGGGCATGACCCATTTCCAGGTCGCCATGGTCCAGCAAAGTCTTCACTTCTTCATTGAGCGCGATCAAACGCAAGAGATTTGTCACGGTCGCGCGGGATTTACCCACCGCTTGCGCTACTTCCGCATGAGTCAACTCGAACTCATCTTGCAAGCGCTTAAGCGCAACCGCTTCTTCGATCGGATTTAGATTTTCGCGTTGGATGTTTTCAATCAGCGCCATGGCGATGGCCGCTTCGTCTGGCACTTCACGAATGACTACAGGAATGCGATCTAGACCAGCAATTTGAGTTGCGCGCCAACGGCGCTCACCGGCGATAATTTCGTAGCGACCTTCGCCAATCGAGCGCACCACAATGGGCTGCATTACACCTTGGGCTTTAATCGTTTCGGCTTTTTCTTCCAACGCTTCTTGATTCATATCGCGACGCGGTTGATATTTTCCGCGCTGAATCAACTCAATCGGTAAATGCGCGAGTTTGCCATCGCGGTAATCAAATTTTGTATCGGCTTCGCCGGGCACAACCGGCATATCCGGCGCTGGTGACGTTACACCGAGGCCCGCACTTAAGAGCGCATCCAAACCTTTTCCCAAGCCTTTGCGTTTTATCGACATTCAAATAAACCTTTTTAATTTTTAGTGTGCGGTTTCAGCTGTAGTAGCTGATTTGGTTGCGGCTTCGTTGCGACGCAAAATTTCACCCGCCAACGCGAGGTAAGCAATAGCACCTTTGGATTGGCGATCAAATGCTAATACTGGCATACCAAAACTGGGCGCTTCCGCAAGGCGCACATTACGTGGAATGCAGGTGCGATAAAGTCTATCGCCAAAATGTTGCGTTAATTGTGCGGATACGTCATTCGTCAAACTATTGCGCGGATCATACATGGTGCGCAGCAATCCTTCGATTTTTAATTCGGGGTTCAACACGCGCTGAATTTGATTGATGGTATTCACTAATGCCGACAAACCTTCAAGCGCATAGTATTCACATTGCATGGCAATAATCACACCGTTGCATGCAGTCATGGCATTAAGCGTGAGCATGTTGAGCGATGGCGGGCAATCAATCAGAATAAAATCGAAATCGTCTTTTACTTGGTTCAACGCATTTTGCAAACGGCGCTCTTTGTTATCAAGCGCAAGCATTTCAACTTCTGCTGCCGTTAAGTCACCATTCGCCGGTAATACTTGATACTTGCCACTTTCAGATAACACTAAACAATCTTTGATATGTTCACGCTCGGTAAGCACATCATAAATAGATTTTTCAATTTCGTTTTTATTCACACCACTGCCCATAGTGGCGTTACCTTGCGGATCAAGATCCACTAACAAGACACGCTTTTTGGTAGCAACCAATGAAGCGGCAAGATTCACACAGGTGGTGGTTTTACCCACACCGCCTTTTTGATTTGCAATTGCGTATATCTTGGTCAAGTGAAAATCCTTTAACCACACAGTGGTTTTCAGTATTTGAAAATGTCGTGATTATAATTTCAGTTATTTTTTGGTCTGCAATACCAGCAAGTGGCGTTCACCATCGGTTTCTGCAACATGTAGTTTTATGCTTTCAAGTAATTCAATTTTTTCAGCTATGGGTGCAAGTTCGTCTTGCGGGTAAATGCCTTTCATCGCTAAAAATACACCGCCGTTTTCTAACAAGTGTATGCAACCCTCTGTCATATCTTGCAAACTAGCAAAGGCGCGGCTGATAACCGCGTTAAATTTTTGCGCTGGCTGGAATTCTTCTACCCGGCGATTTTCTACGCTGACGTTTTCCAATTTCAATAAGGTTTTTACATGAAACAAAAACCGCGTTTTTTTCCCCGCACTATCAAGCAGCGTGAATTTTTTTTCGGGAAACATTATGGCTAATGGAATCCCGGGTAACCCACCGCCTGTGCCTACATCAATAACATTGTCTGTTGAGTGCTTACTGGTTAAAAAATAGGGCACCACACTCAAGCTATCTAACAAGTGGCGCGCGACCATTTGGCGAATATCGCGAATGGCCGACAAGTTGTAAGCCTTATTCCATTTATCGAATTCGCGGATATAACCGAGCAAGTTAGTAATCTGTGCTTCGACCAAGGTTACACCCATTTCATTTGCGCCCTGAACGAGAATTCCACGCAAATCTTTTTCTAAATCACTCACTCGATAAAACTCTTTTATTAATTACAACTCGTTAGCAACGCGCCAGTTATCCCGCGAAGCGGAAAATTTATTTTTTAACAGGTGTTAATTAGGATGCTTGTTGCTCTACACCTTCTTCCGATTTCATTCTTTTCAACATGCCATGCTTTTTCAAATACATAAGCAATTGTGAAATCGCCGCTGGCGTAATTCCGGAAATACGCTGCGCGCGCGCTAGCGTTTGTGGCCGCGCAGCGGACAATTTTTGTTTGACCTCATTGGAAAGGCCTTCCACCAAGCTGTAATCAAAATCATCCGGCAAAATGGTATTTTCATAAGCGCGCAAGCGATCAATTTCTTCTTGCTGGCGATCAATATAGCCAGAATATTTCGCGGCAATTTCAATTTGCTCGGCAACATATTCATCGTTTACGGCTTCGCCTTTCAAAGTCGCAACATCGCCGTAAGTTAACTCTGGACGTTTTAATAAATCGTGCAAACTGTATTCGCGAATTAATTTGGTGTTAATAATCGCTTCCACTTTTTCAGCTTCCGGCGAGCCAGCTTGAATCCAGGTGGATTTCAAACGCTCTTGCTCGCGCGCGATATTTTCGCGTTTCTCGCAGAAGGCTTGCCACTGCTCATCGCCAATTAAACCGAGTTCACGACCTTTTTCAGTCAAGCGCAAATCCGCATTATCTTCGCGCAGCAACAAACGATATTCCGCGCGGCTGGTAAACATGCGGTAGGGTTCTTTAGTGCCGAGGGTAATTAAATCGTCAACCAAAACGCCGACATAAGCTTGATCGCGTTCAGGGCACCAGCTGTCTTTTTCTTGCGCGCGCAGCGCCGCGTTTATGCCAGCAAGTAAACCTTGTGCACCGGCTTCTTCGTAACCGGTGGTGCCATTAATTTGGCCGGCGAAAAATAATCCGCCGATCACTTTGGTTTCCAAGCTGTGTTTCAAATCTTGTGGATTGAAAAAATCATATTCAATCGCGTAACCGGGGCGAAGAATATGCGCGTTTTCAAAACCCTTCATGGAACGCACGATTTCCAACTGCACATCAAACGGCAGGCTGGTGGAAATTCCGTTGGGATAAAGTTCGTGCGTAGTTAAACCTTCGGGTTCGATAAACACTTGATGTGAGTCTTTATCCGCGAAGCGGTGAATTTTATCTTCGATGCTTGGGCAGTAGCGCGGGCCA
>CAUOQW010000014.1:0-14560 GCA_963506825.1 uncultured Cellvibrio sp. | reverse complement strand
CGGTGAGATTTTTGCCTACGAGTGCTAGCTCCCATTTCTCATCAACACCGCTGAGTGCAATGCGCGCATTCACTTTGTTGTAGGACGGTTGCTCAAAACGCGCATCCAAGGATGGCGTAGTGAAATAACCGGAGTTGAAAATGAAATCCAGCGTGCTGGCAATTTTCCAGCCGTTGGCAAGGTTGATATCGTAATCTACACCCACGTTGCCTTGGGTTTTAGGAACAAATTCGCGGCGCATGCCGGTTTGATCGCAAGAGCTGCCGCTAGTGGGTGTTTGACCAAAGGCGCACTGGCCATTAGGGAATTTGATGTATTCAAAATCAAGGTAGCTCACGCCGCCGCGTACCAGTAAGTTATCAGTCAATGCCCAGCGGCCATCGATTTCTATGCCTTGCACTCGGGCCTCACCGGCATTGGTAACGTTGAAGCTTAAGCTGCCGTCAAACTGGCTGGTTTGCATATCAGTGAAGTCGGAGCGGAACACGGCCACATTGAGTTCCGCTGCGCCATCTGCCAGTGCAAACTTGCCGCCTATTTCGTAGTTCTTCACGTTTTCTTGCTGGAATTCCCAACTGCCATTGGTGTCGTTACCGGGATAGAGGCCGCCAAGTGCAGTGGGTGCAGAGTTGGCGCGCACATCGTTGCCGCCCGATTTAAAGCCGGTAGTGTAGCTGGCATAGAGACGGTCGGTTTTGTTGAGGTCTTGTTGAAAGATAATTTGTGGGTCAAAGCCAGATTCTTTGCGGTCGCCTGCAACGCTGTGTGGGTCAACTCTAAAACCAACCCAGAGTTTGTTGTAAGGGTCGTTCACTGTGCCGAGTGGCAATACATCGCCAGTGGGCGATACGTGGTATTGCTGACGATCGGCCTCTTTGGTTTCAGAAGAGTAGCGGCCACCGAAGATCAAACGATTGGTTTCGCTGATATTCCAAGTCGCTTGGCCAAATACGGCGTACAAACTGGTGTCTTGATTGAAGTCGCGCTGGGTGGATGCATCGCGCAACAACGGCGAAACGGCGGTGGCAATCACGCTGTTGTTGGGTACAAACACTTTATCGTGAAACTTGATATTACTGCCTTGATAAAACACACCGGTAATCCAGCTAATAGTTTGGTCGGCATCTGAAACCAGACGAATTTCCTGGCTAACTTGGCGGTATTTTTCGTCGGAGAAAATATTAAAACCGGGTGCTCCGGTGAAATCGCAATCGCACAATTCGGAATAGGTGTAGCCGTTGTAACCTGTGACCGAGGTGAGTGTCATACTCTCAAGCTCATGCTCGGCGGTTAGGGTGATATTGCTCGTGTCGTTGTAGCTGTAGTCGCCGTTAGACTGACGCATACCATCTTCGGTGGTATCTAACAAAAATTTACCGGCGGTGAGGTAGGAGAGTATGGTTTTGTAAGGGTTAGGATCATTGGTTGGGTTGAGTAACGGGTTGGTTACCGGCTTAACCACTTCAATATTTCTGCCGTTGCTATCAAAGGAGCCATCTTCCAACTTTAGGGTGATATCCCATGTGTCTGTGGGTTTCCACTCTAGGGTTGCACGCACTACTTGGTCTTTATCGGCAGATTCATTGCGGTTGAGAGTGGTATTTTCGATAAAACCATCATTAGTGCGGCTCAAAATGGCCAAGCGCCCACCGACTGTATCGCTAATTGGCCCAGACAGCACTAAGCGGCCTTCTTTACCTTCAAATTCTGGTTCGTAACTGAGCGTTAGGTTGCCTTCAAATTCGTCGCCAGGTTTTGCGTTGATAATGCTGATTGCGCCTGCCGTACTGTTCTTGCCGAACAAAATACTTTGCGGGCCGCGCAGGATTTCAATGCGCTCAATATCTAAAAAGGGCGCGCGCGCTAGTTGGGCGCGGCCATAGTGAATGCCATCCACAAACATGGCGGCAGATTGTTCAAAACCTTGGTTTACCCCAGAACTGATACCGCGAATGGCAATGTTGGTGCCAATCCCCGTCTGTGTCATATTGAAGCTGGGGGTGTAATCGGCAATGCCAGAAATGCTGGTAATGCCAGCTTCTTCAAGCTTGGTGCCATTGAGTGCAGTTAATGAAATGGGCACGTCTTCTAGTTTCTGTGCACGCTTTTGCGCGGTTACAACGACTTCATCAAGAACTGGGGTTTCAGCGGCAAGAGCCGGAAGGCTGACGTAGCTGGCGATAACAACCGACAACAAACTGAGTCTTGGTAATTTCACGAGGTGAGCTCCTCAAGGCGATGTTTTTATAAGTGAAATAGCATGCTAAACGAATAAAGCTTCTGATTAGTAATAGCCGAAAACCACAAAAATACCAGTTTGCAAGCGGTTAATCGTGGCTTGCTTGAAAAAATGAGACCTAATCCAAGTCTTATCGAGTGCTAGCAGTTGGTGTTGCTTGCGCTTTCTCTTGTGCTTTTGGGGGCTTGCGGGTAGTGTGCGCGCCGGAGTTGGCTAGACAGTCGCTCCAGTGTTAACTGCTTAGCTCTCTTGAGTGTTAGGTGGTGCATTGGGGAGGAAAGTCCGGGCTCCATAGGGCAGAGTGCCAGGTAACGCCTGGGAGGTGTGAGCCTACGGAAAGTGCAACAGAGAGCAGACCGCCTAAGTTCAAGGTGCTAGATCGCTTTTGCGTGAAGGCAAACCAGAACCGGTAAGGGTGAAAGGGTGCGGTAAGAGCGCACCGCGCGGCTGGTAACAGTTCGTGGCACGGTAAACCCCACTCGGAGCAAGACCAAATAGGAATCCTGAGGTGCGGCCCGCACTGGATTCGGGTAGGTTGCTTGAGGTATGCGGTGACGTATATCCCAGATGAATGACTGTCCACGACAGAACCCGGCTTATCGGCTGACTCCACCTAATAAAAGTAAAAGCCAGAGCGATAAATAGCGCTCTGGCTTTTTTTATGGGTGTAAAATTTATTCAAATGTTTTACGGCTAACTTTCACTACGGGTTTTTCGTTTTACTGATAATAGCAATCCACACATTCCAATGATTAAAAGTATAAAAGAATTTGGCTCCGGTACTTCTACATAATTAAATTCAAGGCGATCCAACGTGGTTGGTTCGCTATTGCCACCTACAATGACTTTGCCGATGGACGGACCAAAATACTCAAGCTTTGCGTAGTGCCAATAGCCATGACTTTCATCGCTAGGATCAATCCAGCCTAAGTTCACTTGGCTATTTGGTACATAGTCAAGGTTGGTTAGAAAGTTGCCGTGTTCATCGTAAACAAGTGCGGAGAGAGGTTCTGATCCAGGGCCTGCATCGAAGAAAAGTTCTGCAAATAACAATGAAAAGTAAGTGACTTTACTGGTGAAGGTAATTTCCATTCCTATCGTGATTGGATTTTGTAGTTCAGGCATATAAAACCATTCGTCCGCTTCATCGTAGGCAAATATTTTGCTACCTAGTCCTTGGGTGTTACTACCATTTGCGGCCCAAGGAGATATGTCTGCTGCATACACATTGCCCCCGCTGGTGGTTGCAATATGAGCGTGAGGATTTATGGTTGATAGGTTTGTGCCAGTTGCAAAATCATCCGGATCTAGCACCATAGTGGTTGCAAGCGCAGGGATTGCGGAAAGTGAAAAGCCTAATATTAAAAAAATGAATTTCATGCCAACGTCCTTTTTTGATTTTCAGTAGATAATGGATCGTTAGAAACGATGCCTAAAATGTAACAGCCACTCTAAAAAATAACCAGCGTTTCAAATGCAAAATAAATATGTGGCCACTTTAATCATTACACTACAAATAATTTTGTAAATTTATAAATTATTATTTTCGTTGTACTTGCTCAGCTGTATATAGCGTGTTGTTATTGTGATGATGTTATATAAACGTATTAATAAATAACTGTGGCAACTTTTAAACATAATGTCATCTGATTTGTTGTTTGTGTGTGACCTATTAGTCAAAACTAGCAGTGAGCAAGAAATAATAAAGCTCTATCAGTAAATGGTTGATACTTGTGAGTTGTAAGGTAGTTCTGCAAACAAACGCACTTGGTTTTCAAATTGCGTGTTTTATCGGTTTAAATTTTTCTCTTGAATGGATATAAATTTTCGTCAATGTTGGTAACTCTTTGGATTCAAGTTTCAGTTTTTGATTGCAGCTTGTGTGGCAAGTGCGGTGGGTGAGAGGTGTGTTGAAGTCTTGCCAAATCTAAAGATGTTAGCGATGTATGCTGCATGTTTTTTTAAGATCAATACCAGTTTGTAGTTTGTTTCCGTATCAGGCTTGTCAAAGTTTTGCTTAATCTATACTCTTTGGCGCTTACAGATATGCTGCCGTACCGCGTTTTATATGCAATACAGTCCTGCTTATAGATCTCTTCCTTATATCAAATCTCCTTTTTTAACTCAAAATAATCCCATACTTAATGTTTCACTTTAAGTTTCATTTCTATTGCCTTGAATTTGCTGAATAAGCTTATTTTCTCTCCTGCCTGTTTTGTGTGTTTTCCCTGTTGATCCCTTCTTTATCGCGTTTTTTAGCGTGATTTTCCACTCTTTTCGGCAATTGCTTGCTTGACTTTGACCTGCCCCGATTTATAGTGTGCATTGTGGAAAAAAGTGGGTTTTAGTGGTGTTTTGTGGAAAATTCCAACTAATAACGACAGTTAAAACAAAAAACGACAGCAAAAACAAAAAAGTGGTGAAACGTGTTCACAGGTAGCAACTCCATCAGCATGGACCCCAAAGGTCGCATGGCAATACCGACTCGCATTCGCGAAGAGTTGGTGGAGTCTTGTGGCGGACGTCTGGTGGTTACTGCGCACACGCAAGATCGTTGCTTGTTGGTGTACCCCGAGCCCGTGTGGTTGGAGTTATTACCGCAAATCGAAGCACTTCCCAGCTTGAATAAAGTATCCCAACGCACCAAGCGCATTCTGATCGGTTATGCCACGGCCTTGGAAATTGATGCCAGCGGTCGTGTACTCGTCCCTCCAACCCTGCGTGAATACGCGAATATCGATAAAAAGATGATGCTGGTTGGTCAGGGTAAAAAGCTGGAGTTGTGGAGTGAAGAGAGTTGGTTGGCGCTATTGAATGAGCCTGCTGACGACGAGATTCCCAGCGAAATGCTATCGCTTTCGCTCTAGGAACCGCTCATGACTCAACTTCAACATGTCACCGTACTTTTGCAAGAAGCGGTTGACGCGCTAGTCACAAACCCCGCTGGTTTTTATGTGGATGGCACTTTTGGCCGCGGTGGGCACAGTGCTTTGGTGCTGCAGCATTTATCTCCAGAAGGCCGTTTATTGGGCATAGATAAGGATGTGGCGGCGATTGCCGTCGCCAATGAACGTTTTGCCGATGAAAAGCGTTTTGCTATCGCCCACGGCTCTTTTGCGGAGCTTGCCGAGTTGATCGAAGCACGCGGTATGACGGGCAAAGTTGACGGCGTTTTATTGGATTTGGGGGTGTCATCGCCTCAGCTGGACGAAGCTGAGCGTGGTTTTAGCTTTCAGAACGATGGCCCGCTGGATATGCGTATGGATCAAACCCGCGGCCAAAGTGCAGCGGATTGGGTGAATACGGCGGACGAAGCAGATATCGCCTATGTGCTTAAAGAATTTGGCGAAGAGCGTTTTGCCAAGCGTATGGCGCGTGCGATTGTGACTGAGCGTCAGAAAACCCCCTTTACTCGCACTAAGCATCTCGCTGAAGTGATTAAAGAAGCGAATCCGGCGTGGGAGAAGGGTAAGCATCCTGCTACTAGAGCCTTTCAGGCGATTCGCATTCACGTTAACAACGAATTAACAGACTTGGATGCGGTGTTGGAACAAGCGCTTAAGGTTTTGGCGATTGGCGGCCGACTTGTCGTTATTAGTTTCCACTCCTTGGAAGATCGTGTGGTGAAGCGCTTTATTCGTCGCCAAGAGTTGGGCGATCCAGTGCCACGCGGTTTGCCAGTGCGCGATGAACAATTGAATAAACGTATGCGCTCCTGCGGCAAAGCCATCAAGGCCAGCGATGGTGAAGTGGATGCCAACGTGAGATCGCGCAGCGCGATTATGAGAGTCGCGGAGAAAATTTCTTAACATCAACCACAAAAATTTAACCCAAATATAACAGGAGCATCATGAGCCAATTCCAGACAAAAGCACCAAAACGCATAGCGCCTTGGGCGTTATTGCTGGTGGCTTGTCTCTGGATTTCGGTAATCGCATCTGCATTGACGGTAGTTGCTACAACGCAGCAAGTTCGCCGCGATGTAAACCAGCTAGAAACCCTGCGCCGTGAAGCGTCACATTTGCAAGTTGAGTGGGGGCAATATCTCCTTGAAGAAAGTACTTGGGCTGCTTACAGCCGTATTGAAGGTATTGCCGGCAAAGAACTCAATATGATGGCCCCCACAACTGAACACGTGGTGATGGTGCCTGCCGATGATTAGATCTCCAGCCCCAAAACCTCAGTCGAGTAAATCGCAGAAACCACAATCGCGTAGCCCTCTCAAGGTTGCGCGTTGGCGTTTTTATTGTGTGATGGGCGTGATGGCAATTTTGGTGATGGTGTTAATTGCGCACGTCGCCAGTATTCAGGTTCTTCCCAATACTGATAAAGGTTTTGAGTTTCTACAAGATCAAGGTGAGTCGCGCACCTTGCGCACTGAAATTATTCCTGCGTATCGCGGCGTAATCACTGATCGCAATGGCTCGCCATTGGCGGTGAGTACGCCGGTGGCAACTTTGTGGGCAAATCCAAAAGTGCTATTGCAATCGCCGCAGCGTTTTGCGGAATTAGCGCAAGTATTAAATGTTAACAAAGCGGATATGGAGGCGCGTTTAAGGCGCTACGCCGCGAAAGAATTTATGTATTTAGAGCGCCAAATGGCTCCCGATGCCGCGCAAAAAATTATGGATTTGGATATTCCCGGTGTGAACGTGCGCACTGAATATCATCGCTACTATCCAGCGGCGGACGTTGTTTCCCATTTGGTGGGCATGACTGACGTGGATGATCGCGGCCAAGAGGGAATGGAATTGGCTTACGACGCGTGGCTAACCGGTGAAAATGGTTCCAAGCAAGTGTTAAAAGATTTACGCGGTCGCACAGTAAAAGAATTGCAATTAATTAAAGCGGCGCGCTCCGGCCAAAACTTAACGCTCAGTATTGATTTGCGTTTGCAATATCTTGCGCACCGCGAATTAAAAAAAGCGGTTGAAGAAAGTGGTGGGGTTGCTGGTTCTCTGGTGATTTTGGATGTGGATACTGGCGAAGTGTTAGCCATCACTAACTACCCCTCCTACAACCCGAATGATCGTTCGCAAGCGAAAGGTGCAGCGCTGCGCAATCGTGCTATTACCGATATGTATGAGCCAGGTTCTACCTTTAAACCGCTCGGAATTTTAGCAGCACTCGAAACCGGAAAATTTAAGCCGAATGATGTGATTGATACCAACCCAGGTTATTTCATGTTGGCAGGTAAGCCCATTAAAGATCACGATAATGAGGGCGTGATTGATCTGGCAATGATTATTGCTAAATCCAGCAATATCGGCATGACCAAAATTACTTTGCAGCTTGACCCTAATGCCATGGGCAATATGTATTCGCGTCTTGGTGTTGGTCAACAAATTGGTACGGGTTTTCCTGGTGAGGCTACTGGCTTTGTACCAAAACTTAAGCCTGCACAATTAATTGAACGCGCGAATATATCTTACGGTTATGCCTTGCACACAACTGTTTTACAAGCGGTGCAAGCTTATGCGGTGATTGCAGCGGGCGGCCTTAAAAGACAAATCTCTTTGCTAAAGGTAGATGCTGCACCGGAAGGTGCAAAAATTGTCGATAAAAAATATACCGATCAAGTTAAAGCCATGCTGCAAAAAGTGGTTGCTGCTGAAGGAACAGGTAAGCGCGCCCGCACTATTTCTTATACGGTTGCGGGGAAAACGGGTACTGCATTTAAATCGATAAATGGGCGCTACACCAATAAGCAAGTGTCGTCATTTGCGGGTATGGCACCGGTGGATAACCCACGCATAGTCACTATGGTGGTTATTGATGAACCACAAGGTGCGGGCACCACAGCAAACGGCGGTATGGTTGCAGCACCTGCATTTTCAAAAGTGACTGAAGATGCACTGCGTATGTTGCAAGTTCCGCCAGATGCAACCACCGAACAGGTTGAAGAAGTAAAAGCTTATGCTGCCCGTAATGCAAAAATCGCTGCTGATAAAATTGCCGCAAAATTAAAAGCACAGCAAGAGGCTGCACAACAAACGGCAATACCAAAAGTCGAAATGCCAAGTGCAGATGGGCACAAAGCCGAGGTGCAGCCACTATGACCTCACAAAAAAATCATCTGCAGCAATTATTGCCAGAAATTAATTTAGGTAATGCAGCAACTATAGAAGTGCTGGGCATCAATTTAGATTCGCGCACTATTACCTCCGGCGAAGTATTCGTGGCTTTGGTAGGCACAAAAGTAGATGGACGCCAATTTATTGCTAAAGCAATTGAGTTAGATGCCGCCGCTATTTTGGTAGAAGCCGATAAGCAGTGGCAGGGTATAGATTGGATTGGCGCTGTACCTGTTATAGCCGTTGAAAACTTAGCGCAACAAGTGAGTAATATTGCTGGGCGCTTTTATTCGCATCCAAGTCAATCTTGTCGTTTGATTGGTGTTACCGGCACCAATGGCAAAACAACCTGCACCTTATTAATTGCTCAACTTGCTGCCTTATTATCCAAACAGGAAAAGCATGCAGCTGGTGTTGTCGGTACGCTCGGCTTTGGTATTTTGGATGCAAATGCTCTCGCGCCACTTGCACAGCAAATTAGCGCCGTGCATTCCACAGGTTTAACTACGCCAGACCCCATTAGCTTGCAAAAAATTCTTGCCGATTTGGTTGCGCAAAAAGCAGCAACTATTGCAATTGAAGTTTCATCGCACAGTTTGGTGTTAGGGCGCGTTGCTGCCTTGCAATTCGATACCGCTATT
This sequence comes from uncultured Cellvibrio sp., assembly GCA_963506825.1. GTDB lineage: Bacteria > Pseudomonadota > Gammaproteobacteria > Pseudomonadales > Cellvibrionaceae > Cellvibrio. The sequence goes on along the minus strand of CAUOQW010000014.1, from coordinate 5,606 downwards.
TTTACCAATCTCACGCAGGATCATTTGGATTTTCATGGTGATCTTGCGAGTTACGGTAAAGCCAAAGCGCAACTGCTAAATCAGCCAAATTTAAAACACGCCATCATTAATTTTGATGATGCTTGGGCAAAAAGCTTGCTGCAAAAAATCCCGCAAGAAGTCGCAGCAGTTAGCTTTTCAATTAGTGATAGCGCTGCAGATGTTTATTTAACAGAGCTACAGTTAACCGCTACTGGTGCTGCTGCGCAATTACATTCACCTTGGGGGAGCGCTGAATTAATATCGCCGTTTATTGGTAAATTTAATCTCAGTAATTTACTCGCGGTTATCGCTGCCATGTGTGTTGGTGGTGCGAAATTAAAAACGGTGTTGAGTTTAATTCCACAGTTACAAGCCGCACCGGGGCGTATGCAACCTGTTGTTTTGGATGATAGTCAGCAAGATGTGCAAGTTGTAGTGGATTACGCTCATACGCCGGATGCTTTAGAAAATACTTTGTGTGCTGTTCGCGAGCATATCCAAGCGCGTGTTTGGTCGGTGTTTGGTTGTGGTGGTGATCGCGATAAAACCAAGCGTCCATTGATGGGGCGCATTGCAGAAAAACACAGCGATTACGTCATCATCACTAATGATAATCCCCGCAGTGAAGAACCTTCAGCAATTGCTGCCGATATTATCCGCGGTTTACACAATGCTAATGGCTGCTTAGTTATTGCAGATCGTGCGCAGGCAATTGATTTTGCAGTGCAACAAGCTAAATCAGGTGATTTGGTATTGATTGCCGGTAAGGGGCATGAGGAATATCAAATTTTCGCAGAGCAAACATTGTCATTTAGCGATGTAAAGCAAGCGCGCTTAGCTTTGCAACGTCGTATCGCTAAACGCGATTTAGATAATTTTAATTTAGGTAATTCTAGTAATCACGATAATCAACAGGGGAGCTTGTGATGATTGCACCTCTGACTTTAATGCAGGTTGCAGAATTCTGTAGAGTGCCACTCAATGCTGAAGTCCGCCATGGTGATGCTCAATTTACGCGTGTGAATACTGACACTCGCAGCTTGGTTGCGGGAGATTTATTTGTTGCTTTGCGTGGGAAGAACTTTGATGCTCATAATTTTTTAGCGCAGGCAGCAGAAAAAGGTGTATGCGGTTTAGTGGTAGAAAATTTTAATGCCAGCATCGCGTTACCTCAGTTAGTTGTAAAAGATACCTTATTAGCACTTGGTCAAATTGCGGCCATGAATCGCAACGCATTCACTAAGCCTGTATTAGCCATTACTGGTAGCAGCGGTAAAACCACTGTAAAAACTATGTTGGCGGATATTCTGCGCGAGTGCGGCAATGTGCACGCAACTAAAGGAAATTTAAATAACCACATAGGCGTACCACTGACATTGCTGCAATTAAACGCAGATCATGATTTTGCTGTAATTGAAATGGGTGCCAGCGCAATTGGTGAGATTGCTTATTTGTGTTCACTCGCACAGCCGCAAGTCACCATGATCAACAATGTAATGCCCGCGCATATTGCTGGTTTTGGTTCTATTGAAGGTGTTGCTCAAGCTAAAGGTGAAATTTACCAAAGTTTAAATGCACAAAATACTGCTGTCATAAATATCGACGATCAATTTTCTCCGCAATGGTTAGCATCTGTTCAAGCAAATATCATTCGTGTATCGCTGAATAATTCGCAAGCAGATTGCTATGCAGAGAATATTAAGTTCGCTTCGGATTCTGTTCAATTCGATCTTGTATTAAAAGGCAGCAAACAAGCAATAGCCATGAATGTGCTTGGCGAACACAGTGTGCGCAATGGCCTTATGGCATCGGCCATGGCTTATGCAGTGGGTGCGAGTTTAGAAAATATTCAACAGGGGCTCGCTAATTTCTCGCCCGTGGGTGGGCGTATGAGTCGCCATCTCGGAATTAACAAAGCATTAATTATTGATGATAGCTACAACGCCAACCCAGGTTCGGTACGTGCAGCACTTGATGTTTTAGCGGTGCGCGAAGGCCAACGGATTATGGTGCTGGGTGATTTAGGTGAGCTTGGCGAAAACGCTGCAGATTTACATGCGCAATTAGGTGCTTATGCACAGCAAAAAAATCTGGATCATTTTTTTACCTTGGGTGTGTTGACTCAACATGCGAACGATGCTTATGGCCAACAACTTGGTCAACATCATTTTGCTGATCGTGAATTATTAATCGTAGCCCTAAAAGATCTAACAACACCTGACACCACAATTCTAATCAAAGGTTCTCGCAGCGCCAAAATGGATTTGGTTGTGAGTGCGCTTTGCTCCAATGGAGACAACCACTAATGTTATTTTGGCTTGCAGAACAATTAAAAGAGCATATTCACGGTTTTGGTGTTTTCCAATACTTAACCTTGCGCGCTATTTTGGGTGTGTTAACAGCGCTCGGCATTTCGTTATTATTTGGCCCTTGGTTTATTCGTCGTTTAAGCGAATTAAAAATTGGTCAGTCGGTACGTACCGATGGCCCGCAAAGTCACTTAAGTAAATCCGGTACTCCCACAATGGGCGGTGCTTTAATTTTGGTGGCTATTTTTGCGAGCGCACTACTCTGGTCAGATTTAAGTAACCGCTATGTATGGGTGGTTATGGTGGTCACGGCTATTTTTGGTGCAGTGGGTTGGGTAGATGATTATCGCAAAGTCGCCAAAAAAGATTCACGTGGCTTGCCAGCGCGTTGGAAATATTTTTGGCAATCTGTTGCTGGCTTCGGCGCTGCCACTTTTTTATATTTCACCGCGGCTATTCCCGCTGAAACACAATTGTTTGTTCCCTTCTTTAAAAACGTTGCGCTTGATTTAGGCTTGTTCTACATCGTTTTTACTTATTTTGTCATTGTTGGCACTAGTAACGCAGTCAATCTTACTGATGGTTTGGATGGCTTGGCCATTATGCCCTGTGTAATGGTGGCTGGTGCACTCGCATTAATTTCATGGATTGTGAGCAACACTATTTTCACAAACTATTTACACATTGCTTACATACCTGGTGCAGGTGAATTAGTTGTTTTCTGCTGTGCAATGGTGGGTGCTGGGTTAGGTTTTTTATGGTTTAACACTTATCCCGCCACTGTATTTATGGGGGATGTAGGTGCACTTGCGCTCGGTGCGGCGCTAGGGACTATTGCCGTTATCGTTCGCCATGAAATCGTACTCTTTATTATGGGCGGTATTTTCGTACTCGAAACTGTATCCGTTATTTTGCAGGTGGCTTCATTTAAATTAACCGGCAAACGTATTTTCCGTATGGCGCCGATTCATCACCACTTTGAATTAAAAGGCTGGCCAGAACCGCGTGTCATTGTGCGCTTTTGGATTATTGCCTTGATGTTGGTGTTGATCGGTTTGGCAACACTCAAAATTCGTTAATTTTTTTGGAAAAATACTGTGACACAAATGATCGCCACTAATCGCATTAAAGCCGTTATCGGAACTGGTATTACTGGTTTGTCGGTCGCGCGTTTTCTTGTGCAACAACAACAGGCCTTTGTGTTGTTTGATACGCGTACATCACCACCGAATATAGAAAAAATTAAAGCCGAGTTCCCTGATGTACAATTGCAGTTAGGTGATTTGGATGTAGATACGCTTTTGCATTGTGAAGAGATCATAGTAAGCCCCGGCATTTCGCTGGAAACACCTGCAATTGCTGCGGCAAAAGAAGCGGGTATTTCTGTTGTGGGTGATATCGAATTATTTGTGCGTTACGCAAAAGCACCCATAGTGGCAATTACAGGTTCTAATGCAAAAAGTACAGTAACAACTTTAGTTGGCGAGATGGCTGCTAAGGCGGGAATTAAAGTTGCTGTTGGTGGCAACTTGGGAACGCCAGCGCTTGAGTTACTGGCAGATGATATTGAATTGTATGTAATGGAACTTTCCAGTTTTCAATTGGAAACCGTGACCAAGTTAAATGCCAAAGTGGCAACTATTTTAAATATCAGCGCAGATCATTTGGATCGCTACGCCGATATGCGCGCTTATATTCTTGCAAAATTGCGCGTGTATTTTGGTGCTGAAAATATTGTGGTTAATCGTAATGATGTATTAACCCATCCTCCATTTGCCGCTGGCGCAAAGGCGATTTATTTTGGAGGCAAAGCCGATTTTGGCAGCTTCGGTTTAATCGAAGAAAATAGCGAAAGCTTTCTTGCTAAAAATTTGAAGCCACTGCTATCAACCCGCGAATTAAAAATCAGCGGTAAGCATAATGTTGACAACGCTTTGGCTGCACTCGCATTAGGTGATGCAGCGGGTATTCCCATTGATGCCATGGTTGCAACCTTAAAAGAGTTTCGCGGTTTGCATCATCGCTGTGAATTTGTCGCCACTAAAAGCGGCGTGGATTTTTATAACGACTCTAAAGGCACCAATATTGGTGCAACGGTTGCGGCGATTGCAGGTTTAGCCCGTACACCCGCACAGCTAATTGTGATTGCGGGTGGTGAGGGTAAAGGGCAAGACTTTGCTGAGTTAAAACCTGTGTTGGCAAAAAATACTTGTCGCTTAGTGTTGATTGGTCGCGATGCGCCCGTGATTTCTGAAGCTGTAAAAGATGTGGTTCAAATCGAATTCGCCAACTCTATGCAAGACGCCGTTAATAAATCCTTTGCACAGGCAAACGCTGGCGATGCTGTGTTGTTATCGCCTGCTTGTGCGAGCTTCGATATGTTTAAAAATTACGAAGATCGCGGTGAGCAATTTTGTGCAGCAGTTTTGGCTCTACAAGAAAAAGGGGGCGCTGCGTCATGATGACTGTTCCTGCTGCGCCACTCTATCAAAGTTCGAACTTAACCTTGGGTCAACGCATTGATTGGCCGTTGCTCTGCATATGGTTTGCACTTTTATCAATTGGTTTGGTGATGGTGTCATCAGCATCTATTTCATTCTCTGCCGCTTCTAAATTTACCCAGAACGATGCTTGGTATTTTGCAAAGCGTCATGGGATATATCTACTAATGGGTTTGGTCTTAGCCACCTTTGTTGTCGCTATTCCTATAAGCCTTTGGGAAAAATATTCCGGTCATTTTTTAATTTTCACCTTATTTTTGTTGGTGATTGTTTTAATCCCAGGCATTGGTCGCCGTGTAAACGGCAGCCAGCGTTGGATTAATTTGGGTTTTATCATGGTGCAAGCATCAGAGGTCGCCAAGGTCTGCGCCATTATGTTTTTTGCCAGTTTTTTTGCGCGTCGTTATCAAGAGCTGCACTCCGGTTGGCAAGGTTTTTTAAAACCACTGATGATTATGGGCGTGTTTGTTTTGTTGATGTTATGTGAGCCAGATTTTGGTAGTGCAGTTGTATTGTGCGTAACGGTTATATCCATGATGTTTATTGCGGGTGTACGTATTTGGCATTTCATGCTGCTAATTATGATTGCCGCTAGCGGTATGGCTGCAGTCGCCATTTTGTCTCCGTATCGTATGCAGCGTTTAGTAACTTATTTAGACCCTTGGGCAGATCCTTTAAAAGGCGGTTATCAGTTAACGCAATCGTTGATTGGTTTTGGTCGCGGCGAATGGACTGGATTAGGGTTGGGTAATAGCTTACAGAAGTTGTTCTTTTT
>CAUOQW010000013.1:0-14606 GCA_963506825.1 uncultured Cellvibrio sp. | reverse complement strand
GTTGGGTGCGGGGGAGGGAGTGGCAGCAAAAACTTTCCTGCCTCGGCAGATTCCTCATCATCCACAAGTAAAAGTACGGTAAGTTCGTCAAGTGCAGCTTCCGCTGGGACATCAAGTTCGTCCTCCTCCCGCGAAAGCACATCGTCAAGTGCAAGCCAACAAAGTTCTTCATCGGCGGTATTAACACCAAAAGAAAAACTATTAATAAATATCATCCACCTACTGAGCCAAGAAACATGCGCGCAGACTCAGCCCCATACCTGTGAAAAAGTTAATGTCGAATTCACAGCCGCTACCCTTACCGAGAAAGATGCCAACCAGCCTAAAGTGTTGATTATCGATAATCATATGTCCACCCTCGCATTTGCATCCTACAGAAATCGGGTGCTTGATTTATTAACCACCGATGATGATATGAACTTGGTGCAAAACCGCCCTAAAATCGCGATGCCCACCACGGTTAACGCTGTTTTCAATCTCATAAAGAATTACGACGGCCACTTATCGGTACAAGATTTTGCCAACCTTAATAGCCCTAGCAATGTTCAATTGTTCACTATTTTGAGTCCAGATGATGGCCATGGTTATTACATCGCTGCATTTTTAATGGAGCATAATCCCACCGCAAAATTTGTGTTAATTGAATCTGGAATAGAATCTAAGTTATACGCACCGACCGAAGTATGTTCGCAATTAACTTCACCTGACTCGGCGCAATCTGCGCTGGCCATTAATTTGATAAGAGCACGGTATGAAAATTATTTAACGTCGATAACGCGCACCATTGAGCAACATACGATTAACTTTATTAATGCTTCATGGGGAATATCCCGCCCCGTGTTATCTGCAATTATAAAAAATGCGTGCGATGGGCATGCCCCGGAAGCGGTGCTGACGAAAATTTTGGATATTGATCATCAATTTATAAAAGATTTGGCATCATTCACATATCACAACAAACAACTTAATCGTCTTCAAGAAGTTGCGCTAGTTCAAGCTGCTCCGTACAGCAATCGCAAATTAATAACAAATGATTCAGACTTTCCAGCAGATTGTGATTCATCAATAGCCAATCGCATTCGTGTAATGGACTTTGTGCACGCGGGGGTAGATATTCCGCAGACAGGCTCAAATGACGCTAGCTTTTTGAGCAGCCAACAATTGAATTCAAAAGAGTGCGTGGACGTTTTTATTCCGCTTGGACAAACCCGGGAAAACGATCCTCTTACAGGGCTGCCAGGCACCAGGCCTCAGGCGATGAAGACTATAATCCATGGCTTTTTTGAATTTACTATTTTTCCGCTGATTAGTTCGCCTTCTTTAGCTGCACCAGTAATGCTATCAAGTCTTATTAATGAGCAATCAAAAAGTCAACACTTACTATCGCCACCTCAGCTATACAATAATTTCTTGAAGGGTAATTTTATTCACGACCCCATTCTTCACAATCAATTCGATGTGTTTGCGTGGCAATATCGGACACCGTCATGGTAATTTTAAGTTAGAGTGATTATTTTCAAGATTGGTTACCTATGACGAATTCCTCAAAACCGCCTCAGTCATGAAACTAGTAGTCAACGGATACGGATAGGTAGTGCAGGCACCACCAACGTGAACCTGCTAGTTGAAACCGTAATTTTCAATTACATGGCACTGCACGGCGAGCAAGGCAAATTCAGCAACACATTTACCCGCAACGGCTTAGGCGGCAGCGTGATGATGGATAAACTCACCGCGTTTCAGCAGATACTTCCAAAATTTCGCCTTACTTTCAGGTTAATGTCGCCCCGTTTCGTGGTATTTTTTTATACGAGTGGCGATCATGCGCCAATACCTTACTGACAGGAACCCATAATGCGAGTGAAAGAACTTAGATTACAACGAGGCTGGTCGCAGGAGCAGCTCGCCGATTTGGTTGATGTTAGTGTGCGCACCATCCAACGCATTGAACGCGGATTCAAACCTTGCCTTGAGACGTCAAAAGCACTGGCATCCGTATTAGAAGTGGATATCGCCACATTCACTGCTGACATAACGCCACCGCAGGCCGCAGCAACAAAACAAACCGATGAAGAAGCGGTGGCTCGCCTGTATGTCAAAGGCGTTAAAGAATTTTATAACCACCTGATGATCTACCTCTGCTTCGCGGTGATTTACGGATACCTCAATATTTTCCACGGCATGGGTGACACCTCTATTATTTTATTTGGATTGAGTTTCTGGGGTTTTGGGTTGCTGATCCACGGCTTGGTTGCCTTTGAAAAAATCAATCTGATGGGGCTAGGCAGCCGATGGGAAGAACAAGCTATCGCCAAAAAGCTGGGGCGAAAGTTGTAACCATTACGCTGCGCTCTCCTTATGCCAATCAACATCTATTAGTTCGATGCTGGCAATCCAGACGAACCAAAAGGAATTACTCATGCTGAAAAAAATATTCAAAAGCACCGCCGCAATACTGCTTATTATTGTGATGCTGGCAGGCCTTTATGTGTATTCAAAAATAGGTCACAGACCAGAACCACCACCGACAGCACGTTCATTCGTCACCGATGAAAATTACCGCATAGCCAGCGTGAAAGCAGAACATTGGTTGACATTACTTTATGAGCAAAACCAATTACCGTCCATTTCGGCGGCTGTAAGCCACAACGGGCAATTGGTATGGGCAGGCACTATCGGTTATACCGATTTAATCAAAAAAATACCGGCTGACAACAACTCACTTTATCGCATTGGTAGCATTTCAAAATCGCTCAGCGCTGTAGCTGCTATGCGGATGAACGAGAAAGGATTAATTGACATCAACCAGCCCGTCAATCATTACCTGAAAAATTTTGGTGCTGGCAATGCAAGCTACACACTCAAACAACTGTTAAGTCATCAAGCGGGCATTCGGCATTACAACAAAACATTTTCTGACAATTTCAATACCCAAGAATATTCCAGTACGCGGGAAGCTGCCGCTATTGTTGAAAATGACCCGCTACTGTTTTCCCCAGACAGCGCATTTCATTACAGCACCTATGGTTATACGTTGGCATCACTCGCCATGGAAACAGCCTACAAATTACCCTTCGAAGATATTGTGAATCAAGAAGTTATTAGCCCTGCGAAGATGACGTCAACATACCATCACAAAATCCAACTGCACGATAAAAATATTACTCAACCCTATTGGTTGATCAGCAATATTTTATTTGAAGCACCAGAAGAAAATGTTTCGCACAAATACGCAGGTGGTGGTTACGTCTCCACGCCATCAGATCTTGTAAGGTTCGGGGCTGCACTAACATCCAATGAATTAATAACACCCGAATCAAAAAATCTCTTATGGTCACCGGTTCTGCTGGCGAACGGTACTGTAAACAAGGAACACTACGCATTAGGTTTTCGAATGGGAGAGGATGAGTTCGGAAAGTTTGCGCATCACGGAGGAACAGCGAATGGCGGATATTCTTTTCTATTAATTTACTCGGATGTAGTCGTTGCATTTTCTGCCAACTACTCGCCAGAGAATTTTGGATTTGATCGATTAAAGGCAGCTAAAAATTTAGCCAATGTGTTTCGATAACAACACTAAAAACGTCATCCTCATGTAATGGAGATGACGTTACCCCATACTCAATATTTAACGCGGCAAATGCTTCGGTAAAATACGGTTCAAGACTTCCGCGATATAACCCAAAAACAAAGTGCCCATGCTGGAGCGGTAGTAGTGCGGGTCACGATTGCCGATGGCGAGAAGACCGAAGGCGTTGCCGTGAACGAGGGGAACGGTGGCTACCGAGCCAATTTCTTCAGCGTATTTACCGAAGATAAATTGCATTTCTTTTGTACCAAGGGTGCCGCACATGGCACGGTTGCTTTTGAGGATATTGCCAATATTGTCGCGCGCTTGCGCAAGCGAAACCACGTGCGCTTGACTGCTGGGGACTTTATCGATATTGCCGAAGAAAAATAAACTGGTGTATTGAATGCCAAAATCTTTATCGAAGCAGTAGTAAAGTGCATCAACTATATCGCCCAAATCCTGACCTTCTAATAAGGTGAGCACAAGACGCTTGGTTTTATCAAATAATTTATCGTTGTCGCGCGCGTTGTCGAGCAATTTGCTTAAGCGATGACGCATATCCATATTGCGTTCGCGCAACACAGAAATTTGTCGTTCAATTAAGGAAACCGCACTGCCACTTTCGTGCGGCAGTGATAACTCTGCCAGCAAATCTGGGTAGGCTTCAAAAAAATGGGAGTTCTCTTGCAGGAAAGCCGCAACCTGTTCTGGCTCTAAAGGATCGGCAAGTGTTTTATTATTATCGTTCATCGACTCATCACCTATTAATTTTTTATCCATTTATGAATATTTTTAATTTTTCCAACAGACTGCTAACAAATTTATTATCCGCTCACCCTGAGCGCGAAGCGGTCGAAGGGTTTAGCGCGCACGTCCTTCGACTGCTGCGCGCTCAGGATGAACGGGCTAAATAAGCACTTAATAACACAGCGTTAAATATTAACTTGCCCGTGAAATACGGTGGTCGCTGGCCCCGTCATAATCACGGGATGGCCTTCGCCCGCCCAAGTGATATGCAAACTGCCACCGGGCAAATTTACTTTTACACTTTCGTTTAATAAATTGCGCAAACGCCCTGCAACTACTGCTGCACAAGCGCCAGTACCGCATGCGAGAGTTTCGCCAGCACTGCGTTCAAATACGCGCAAATCAATTTCATTCGCAGAAATTTTTTGCATAAAGCCAACGTTCACACGCTGCGGAAAACGCGCGTGATGCTCAACCCGTGGGCCAAGAATTTCTACTGGCGCTTTGCTCACGTTATCCACCAACATAACAGCGTGGGGGTTGCCCATGGATACCGAAGAAATCTCCAAGGTTTGGCCATCTACATCCAACATATAGGTTGCAGCTTTAGCATCGGCAACAAATGGAATTTCCTGCGGCACTAAGCGCGGGATGCCCATATTGACGCTAACCTCACCTTTATCTGTAACGTGCAACTCAATCAAACCGCCAGCGGTTTCCACTTTAATTTTACGCTTGCCCGTCAATCTGCGCTCGCGCACAAACACGGCAAAACAGCGCGCTCCGTTGCCGCAGTTTTCGACTTCGCTGCCATCGCAATTAAAAATTCTGTAGCGGAAATCAACATCAGGATTTTCAGGGTGTTCAACCAATAAGAGTTGATCGCAGCCGATGCCAAAATGACGATCCGACAACTGACGAATTTTTTCGGGAGTTAAACGCACGCTCTGACTTATGCCATCGATCACGATGAAGTCATTGCCAAGACCATGCATTTTGCTAAAACGTAAGCGCATTTTTCTTTCCAATAATTTTCGACGTTTGCCGACTACCTACTTAAGACACTATTCCGCTCATGGTGAGCGCGGAGCAGTCGAACCACGCTTCGACAAGCTCAGGGTGAGCGGTAAATATTACTCAGGAATCACCGCTTCACCACGCAACATATCATCTATGGTTTCACGTGCGCGCACCAGATGCACTTGGTCACCATCCACAATCACTTCAGCCGCGCGGCCGCGGGTGTTGTAGTTGGAGCTCATGCTAAAACCATAAGCGCCAGTAGACATCATGGCGAGCAAATCGCCGGGTTCAATCGCCAAATCGCGGTCTTTACCCAAGAAGTCACCAGTTTCACAAATGGGGCCAACCAAATCCCATTTTTTCGTTTGCTCTGCACGCGGTTTTACCGCGCGAATATCCTGCCAGGCTTGATAGAGCGATGGGCGAATATTGTCGTTCATAGCGGCATCGATAATCGCAAAATTTTTGTGCTCGGTAGGTTTCAAATATAAAACCTTGGTCAAAAGCACACCGGCATTGGCGCTGATTGAACGGCCCGGTTCAAACATCAAACTCAATTTGCGGTCGCCCAATTTAGCTTTCAGCGCAGCCATATAATCAGAAACTTCCGGTGGCGTTTCATTGCGATAGGTCACACCTAAACCGCCGCCTAAATCCAAGTGGTGAATATGAATACCTTGCGCCGCCAGCTCGTCGATCAATGCCAATACGCGGTCGAGCGCATCCAAAAATGGAGTGAGCTGAGTCAGCTGCGAACCGATGTGGCAATCCACACCTTGAATTGAAAGGCTGGGTAATTGTGCCGCACGCGCATAGACCTCTGGTGCGCGTTTAATATCGATTCCGAATTTGTTTTCTTTGAGGCCGGTGGAAATATAGGGATGGGTATTGGCATCCACATCTGGATTCACACGCAGGGAAATATTCGCTACCGCGCCTTTTTCGGCCGCAACTTGCGCGAGAATTTCAAGCTCAGCTTCTGATTCCACGTTAAAGCAGAAAATACCCACATCCAAGGCGCGCGCCATCTCTTCCGGGGTTTTACCCACGCCAGAAAAAACGATTTTGGCAGGGTTGCCGCCCGCGCGCAGTACGCGCTCAAGCTCGCCCATGGACACAATATCGAAGCCCGCACCGAGTTTGGCGAGCAGGTTCAAAATGCCGAGATTGGAGTTGGCTTTAATCGCATAACAAATCATGCCTGGGTGTGAACCCAAGGCTTGCGAGTAAGACAAATAATGTTGGGTAAACGCCGCGCGGCTGTACACGTAAGTAGGCGTACCAAAACGCTCGGCAATGGCGGCAAGTGATGTGTCTTCTGCGTAAAGTTCGCCGTTGTGATTCGTAAAATGTTGCATAAAAAACTCTGCTTACTCTAAATAATCTGGAAAGAGATAATTGGGGGATTTAATTGCCAGTGGCATCTTGCTTGGCGGCAGGAGCGGGGGCGGTTTTAGGAGTATCGGGAACGGGCTTGGTGGGCTGAGGTAAATAGAGCGAGCCTTTTTGGCCGCAACCCATCAATACCAATACCGGCAAGAGCACTAAAATACGGCAAAACAACGATGTTTTTTTCATGTAAAGCACCCTTAATAACTAGCCTTTCAACAACACAACCCAAACGCCTAACGGCAGGCTCCCAACGGGAACTTAAACGACGGGCAGTATAACCTCAATAATGCAGGGCGGCTATGAATCACGCAGGCCAAAACCTGCGCATTGAGGGGCGATTACCAGGTCTAACTAGCCAGTTCTGGCGCTTGGCGAAGCTGACGATATTCCGAGGGCGTTTGCCCAACGATTTTTTTGAAGAAGGTATTGAAGACCGATTTACTGTTAAAGCCAACCTCCAAGTAAACATCGGTAATCGTCTTATCTTTATTTTTAGGGTCGATCAGAATTTTCTTGGCTTCCTCAATACGGTAATTATTGATGAACTCGTAAAAATTATTATCGAAATGGCGGTTGATGATCATGGATAAATCGCGCGCGGGAATGACCAACTTCTCGGCCAAAATATCCAGCGTGATGTCTGCCATCAAATAAGGTTTATCACTACGCATAAGCGCATCAATTTTTTCGGCGTACTCAGGGTTGAGCAATTTTTCTTGCACGGGCTTTTTAATTTGCTCCGGCTCTTTTTTCTGGCGGATAGCTTCAAAGCTAGCGAAGTAGCGCATGCTGGTAAATACCAACGTACACACCAGCACAAAGGTGACGTAGTAACCGCTTAAACCGACGAACTCAAAGAAGCTTAAATTGACGTGATGAAAATCAAAGCCTACTACTACACCGATAAATTTTGCTGTGCCTAAAAAAACTTCCATGGTCGTGACAGTTAAAAAACCCACCACCAAAATCTTGAGCCACAACACATCCACTTTTTCAATATTGGAATGGGTAGCCTTGAGTAAGTCTTTATATTTTAAAATTAGCCTTAAACAGGCTGCGCAGTAAATCACCCGCAAAATTTTGCACGCTAAATCCACCGTAATGTAATGCGAACTATACACAAAGATTTGGTTTTGAATCCAATCCAAACGCTGCGCAAAAGGGTGGCGATAAAAAGTAAAAATCATAAATAGTGTAAAGAGCACTATAGGAATGAGATGATAATAATCTTTACGACGAATATGGAAGTCGCGAAAAATCAGCGATTTAACGTAAAAATATAGGAGTGCAGCATCCAAATAATAGGCAAAGCCCGCCACAAAATAAACGTGTGGAAAATTATCGCGCACTCTGTATTTAAATTCTGCACCCCACATAGTTAATTCATGCAATGGAATAAATACATGGGTAAACAAAAATGCCGCTAAAAAATAATTGCTGATATTTTTAGGAGGGTTGGTTGCCACTAGAAGTGCGGAAAATAATACGCACAACATAGATGTCATTAATAGAATGACATCGTGAAAATTAAAGACGACCTGATTCATTGCTCGCTCTCTTGTTCAGACATATACAATCGCACTCATTTCAGGATCGTGCGCTTGCATGCTGATCTTTATAGTTATGACTCACTATTGGTCAAATTGACTTTATCAAAAGCCACTTATTGCTCGTCATTATGGCAAAAAAATAGCTTTGTAACTCAGGAAATTACGCGCGTTATAAATAATCTTTGCTATGGTTAGCAACACGAGCAAACCCTTCTGCTTAACAAAAAAATTACGGGTTGCTCGCCGGTCAATACACTCAGGTTTTATCTCTTTCTATAGCTCTTTAATGGGACGCCTATGACCAGTCGCTTTGTTATATTATTTATTCTCGGTTTCACCTTGATAACCCTACAAGCGTGCAACAGCCTACCGCAAAATCGCACCACCCATCTTTATATCGCTTCAGATTCGACCGCCACCGACTACAGCACCGAGCCGGATTACATGACCAAGCGCTACCCGCAAATGGGCTGGGGTCAAGTATTTCAACCGCTGTTTACCGCCGAATCACTACCGCGCTTAAAAAATCTTCATGTGGCTAACAGGGTAAAAGTAGAACCCAAAGCTAAAGGTGGGCGCAGCACCCGCAGCTTCTTTGAAGAAGGGCGCTGGCGCGAAATTTACGATGCACTGCAACCTGGCGATTTAGTGCTGATTCAATTCGGTCACAACGATCAATCTAAAGATAAAATTGACCGTTACACCCCCATTAATGGCTACAAACAATATTTACGGATGTACGTAGAAAACGTGCGCGCTAAAAAAGCTCGTCCCATTCTTATAACATCGGTAAGCCGCAACAACCGTTGGGAGGATGACAAACTGCAAAACACCCACGGCGATTACCCGCAAGCGGTTAAAGATCTAGCCGCCGAAATGAAGGTTGACCTGATTGATTTAAACCAACTCTCAATGGATTTATTCAATGCAAAAGGGCAGGAATACGTGAGCGAAAAGTATTTTATGAATTTGCCCGAAGGTAAATTTGAAGGCTATCCCAAAGGCCTGAAAGACAATACGCACTTTCAACCAGAAGGTGCTGAGGCAGTGGCGAAGCTGGTGTTTGAAGCTTTGACCAGATTGCCGGCCAAACCTTAAATCCACCTCCCTAGCTGCGCTTCGCGCTCATCCTGAGCGCGAAGCAGTCGAAGGACAAATCCCCTTTTTTTGCAAATAGGGGGGCTTACAGAAACTACCAAATCCCGTATTCATCACCCATTCTAGTGACTAGCGATAACCCATAGGCGCACACAATCATAAACAAACCCGCCGCAAAAAAATCCTTATGGACAATACCCAGCGGACATAAAGCAAGCCCCGCAATAGCGGATAACTTTTCGCCGCGAATCCAATATTTTCGCTGCGATAACCCCGATAGCCCCAGCCACCTCACCTCAGAACCCGCAAAATTCAGCCTAAATAATAACGGCAGGCTCTGCCATTTTTCAGTCGTTTTATCGATCATCACAATCTCCTGTTCCAATGTTGAAATATTCACTTCTAACACCGAGGCAAGAGCTTTTAATGTTTCCAAGCTGGCGCTATGCCCAGCTTCGATACGTTGAATAGTACGCACACTCAAGCCAGCCATTTTGGCCAGTTGCTCCTGCGACCATTTGCGATTTTCGCGCAGCCTTTTAAGGATCATAAAATGTCTCTACCTCTGTGGAGCAGGAAATATGGGTCAAATAGCCGACTGGCGGTTACGAAAACCAGCCGACAAGCGCCCGACAGGCTTCATTTATTTATATATTCGGCCAGCAAACCTGCGTAGCCATCTTTAAAACCGGGGTAGCGAAACACAAATCTCGAATCCAGCAAACGCTGATTGCTGCAACGCTTATTACCTCGCTCGTTAGTGGCTGTTTCCGATAAAAACTCCTTCACCCCCATCTGCTCCGCCAACCAAGTCACTACCTCTAGCATTGGCGCAGGCGCGCTATCGGTTGCGAGGTAAACCGACTCTAGCCTTTCGCCTACGCGATTGAGTTCGATGAGATGAGCAAGGCTGCGGGCGCAGTCATCGGCATGGATGCGATTGGTGAAGTGAGAGCTGGCAGACGCGCGTTTTTGTTTAACCTGCTCGATTAATCGGTTGCGATTAGGCCCGTAAATACCACTAAAACGCACGATTGTGTTGGTATAACCGCTGTTTTGAGTAATCGCTTCCGCTTCCAATAGACGCTCACCACTAAAACCTAGCGGCTCTGTTGGCGAACTTTCATTTATCCAAGAACCATCCAATTGTCCATAAACCGCCGTACTGGAAACGAAGATCAACAAGCGCGGCTTAAAGGATTGAGCACCTAATCCCTCAACTAAATTTCGGCAAGTTTGTACGTAAGCCCGCTCGTAGCCCGCATCGCTACGCTCGCTCGGCGTCATGCTAATTACGATTACCGCGAAATCTTGCAATAAAACCTCAGTAAGCTCCTCCGCATTAGTCACATCGCAGGCTTGGTAACGTAAAAACGATAAATCTGCGGGGGGATTGCGGCGCAAGCCGGTGACCTCATAAGCATCCTGCGACAAGCATTGCGCTAGACGCTGGCCTATGTCGCCGCATCCAACTATTAAAACTCGTTCTTTTGATAGAGATTGACTATTCATTGCCATCTAAATGGTTTACCTTTTGATTTAGTTTTCCCACACCCAACTTGCCGATGGATGTTGGTGTTTGCTCGGAGACCGTCGGCCGCATGGACGCGGGCGTCGAGCCTACAAGGACGTATTTACGGCGTGTCATCGAGTAAATACCAACATCCAGACAGGAGCTAACATGACCCTCACCGAACTCCGTTACATAGTCACCCTAGCCCAAGAGCAGCACTTTGGCCGCGCCGCAGACCGCTGTTATGTCAGCCAGCCAACACTCAGTATCGCGGTAAAAAAGCTGGAAGATGAACTCGGCGTAGCCCTATTTGAACGCACCAAATCCCGCGTTCACCCGACTCCGCTCGGCGAGCAAATCGTTAAACAAGCGAATTTGGTACTGGAGCAAACCGCGACTATCAAAGACATGGCCGACGCCGGCAAAGACCAACTCAGCAGCCCCTTATCGGTGGGGGCGATTTTCACCATTGGGCCTTATTTGCTGCCGCAGTTTATCCCGCATTTACAAAAGCTGGCCAACAAAATGCCGCTCTATGTGGAAGACGGTTATACCCACACATTGCGAAAAAAACTGCGCAATGGCGAGTTGGATGTAATTATCGTCGCTCTGCCCTTCAACGAGCCAGACGTAGTCACCCAAGCCCTTTACGACGAACCCTTCGTAGTGCTTATGCCCCACGACCACCCGTTGGCCACTAAAACTGAAATCGACCCCGGCGAAATTGGTAGCCAGCAATTATTGCTGCTGGGCGAAGGCCACTGCTTCCGCGATCAAGTACTCACGACCTGCCCCAATATCCACCAAACCGAAGAGACCAACTCCAACGTGCGCACCGCCGCCGAAGGCAGCAGCTTGGAAACCCTACGCCATATGGTCGCCTCCGGCTTAGGCATCACCATACTGCCGCAATCCGCCGCCAGCAGCAGTATTTACAGCTCCAACTTGCTGGTAACGCGTCCGTTTATGGCTCCCGCACCTATGCGTACAGTCGCGCTAGCATGGCGCGCCAGCTTTCCGCGTCACAAAGCGATAGATGCCTTGCGAAAATCCATCCAAATTGCCAGAACAGATCTAAAATAATAAAACCGCTGCGACCTGTACGCAGCACTGGCAAACAATAATGAGATCCAGCATGCGCAAAACATTAGTCGCTAGCCTCTTTCTGCTCGCAAGCCTCCCGGTTTTCGCGAGCATGGAAGATGCCTTAACTGCTTTTAAAAAAGGTAACTATGGCGCGGCGATTACCGAATTAACTACCCTTGGTAATGCGGGTAATGTTCCCGCGCAAATCATGCTGGGCGCGCTCTATAACAAAGGTGGGGCAGTGATGCGCAATGACAAAACAGCAGCCAGCTGGTTTGAAAAAGCGGCCAATCAAGGCAATCCTGAAGCTCAATACCAACTTGGCAATCTTTACGAGAACAGCCAGTTACCCAAAGATTACAAGGCCGCTGCACATTGGTATCACAAATCTGCCCAGCAGGGATTGTCTAAAGTCCAAGCCCGCCTTGGTATGTTTTACGCTCAAGGGTTGGGCGTAACGCAGAACCCCAATGAAGCCATTTTATGGTCTGGCAAGGCGGCACTACAGGGCAATGCCGATGCCCAATACTGGTTTGGCCTTAATTATATTCAAGGCTCCCGCACATCCAAAGATGCCCAAATGGCTATAGGGTGGCTGAGCAAAGCCGCCGCACAAGGCCATACCGACGCATTATTATTAATGGCGAGAGCTTACCAACGCGGCGAAGGCACCCCCAAAGATGCGGTGCTGGCCTATGCCTTAAACAAACTCGCCTTAGCCAACAAAACATCTTCAATCGCCACCCAACAGCGCGATGACCTTGAGGATGAGCTGTCTTCCGAGCAACTTGAAGCCAGCAACAAACTCGCCGCCGAACTGCAAAAACCTAAAAACTTTTCTGCTGCATTGAACGCTTACATCACCAAATCCCATCAAGCTCCCTTTAGGTTTTTTGATCGGCCAGAAAAATAAGAACGACAGCCCACTGGCGTATGCCAAATTGAGTAGCTGACGCAAAACTGACGGCGCAATTACCTCCCATCTCTGCTCCAATGCCATCCACACCCCAACACTCAGGGTGCAACAAACACTTTCACGGAGCACATATGAGCCCAGAATTAGACAGAGAGAAGGTTTCCTTAAAGCACGGTTATTGGTTTTATTTTGAGGATGAGGGCACTCAAATAGTCGCATTCGCTTCTGCGCTCTCCGGCAAAGAAGTGGTTTTGGTAGATGATGAGATAGTCTCGAGCAGATACAACTTTAGACTCAAAGCGACTCATAGCTTTGAGCACAAGGGCCGTCAGTATGAGGTGACCATTGCACTGGAGAACCTCCTTAAAGGCACCATCACTTGTAGCCTACAACGAGGGGGAATATTGATTAATAAAACCAGCAAATCCTTCCATCAGCAGTCATTAAAGAAAGTGTTTCTGGCGTCTTTGTGCATCGGAGCTCTCTGCGGTTTTGGCCTCGTTTGGCTAATACATAGGTAGTCGTCGAATGGAAATCAATTCAACTATCATCAAAGACTTACGCCAAGCAAAGGGCTGGACACAACAGCATTTTGCAGATGCAGCAGGCCTGAGCTTAAGAACCATCCAACGGGTAGAGCGCGATGGCAGCGCCGCCAAAGAAACTGCCTTAGCAATTTGCGCGACGCTAGAGATTGAACTCAAACAACTATCTATTATTCCAGTTGTTGATGCCTCGCAGCTACAAGAGGCCAATATTTATAAGCAGTTGCTGCCAATAGTTGGGGCTTTGCTACTGGGAGCATTGGGGGGCGGGTTGGTGACTTATTGGGTGATGGGTTAAAAGTTTTGACTCATTTGTCTGAGCCCCCGCGCAAAAATAACAAAGATTGTTATAGTATGAGTGCCATCACCCGCTGATCGAGGCTTTTATGAACGTATCACTGACTGCGCAACTCGAATCCTACGTGCAACAAAAAGTGGCTTCAGGCATGTATAACTCCGCCAGCGAAGTTATGCGCGAAGCATTGCGCTTAATGGCAGAAAAGGATGCTATGCAAGCGGTTAAACTAGAGTCTCTGCGCAACGATATTCACCAAGGCTTAGCAGCCCTGGACGCCGGAGAAGGTAGAGTATTCGATATTGAAGCCATAAAAGCTAAAGGTCGTGCGCAACAACTTGCGACCAGTAAACCCTAACCAATGTTATTGATCTCGCCTCAGGCAGAGCAAGATTTAGTGGATATTTGGCTTTATATCGCCAATGACAGCCCTTCCAATGTTGACCATTTTCTCGACTATCTCAATGAACAAGCTCAACATCTGGTCGAATTTCCGAAATCAGGGAGGCTGCGGCCAGAACTCGCTCTCGGATTACGCTGTTTTCCTGTCGAAAGATACCTGCTGTTTTATCGTGAGCAAAGCTCGAAAATTGAACTAGTCCGTGTGCTACATGCCGCACGCGATATTACTGTGATTTTTTAAGCCGATGAATTCCGCCCAAACACTCGACCAAATCTCCGTTACCGCCTTGAAGGGCGTTGGCGCGAGTTTGGCTGAAAAATTGGCGAAGATCGGCCTGTTTTCTCTGCAAGATGTGCTCTTTCATTTACCCACCCGCTATATGGATCGCACTCGCGTAACACCCATTGGCGGCTTGCAACCGAATGTGAATGCAGTGATTGAAGGCGAAGTTCGTGCCTGCGATATCG
>CAUOQW010000012.1:0-14830 GCA_963506825.1 uncultured Cellvibrio sp. | reverse complement strand
CTTAAGACAGCAGGAGCACCATTAGCAATATGGCGGTGGATTACAGTTGGTTTAAAAAAGACCCGCGCCAAACATTATTGAGCGATCGCTATCAAAACTTTCTGTTTAAGGAAGGTATAAAAACCTTTGCAGATAAATACACGCTGGATGGAAAGCCTGCTTCTGATCGTCACTCTGTTGGTATGCTTGCGGCAGCCGCAGCTGGCGGTTTGGCGGCAACACCTGGCGAAGTCTCCAACGCATTCCTGAAAGAGTTTTGGGACACGCCTATGCCAGTGGGAGAACAGCGCTACTTTGATGGCATGTTGTATATTTTTAACATGATGCATTTGAGCGGTGAGTTCCGCATCATCGAACCGCGCAAGGCTGTTAAGTAAAAAAGCCGTTAAGTAAAGAGAGCTATTAAGTAAAAAGAGGCTGCGAAATAAGCAGCTTAATCAAATCGCGCGTTGGGTGCCTTCTATCATCGAGGTGCCCAGCGCGCTTGGTGTCCTGCCCGAATTAACTTGCCTGAACTGCACAATCCGAATCATCTTGTTGCATTAATTTTTTCCTATCAACGACCATTTAGTGAGGTATAACTGTTTTTGGCAGTTGCCCAGCGAATAGAATGTGTGGAAAACTCATCACTTAAAAAACAATCATTGAACGAAAAATAATATTGGCTTAACACACCATTGCAAAAAAATAAACGAAGGAAATGCTATGTTTAAAAATTTGCTTGCACTTTTAATTATCTCTTTTAGCGCCGCCTCACTTGCTGCTCCCGCCGAAACAAATACAACACTTGAAAACGATAAGGCTGCATTTAACGAATTAAAGAACTCTGCAGAAAAAGACTCAACTGACGCACAAGTTGAGCTTGGTGTTTTGTTTGCCAAGGGTCAAGGTGTAACGCAAGATTTTCAACGCGCTGCTGTGTGGTTTACAAAAGCAGCGGAAAAAAATAATACCAAGGCTCAACTTTTTCTTGGCTACATGAACGAGAATGGTGAAGGCACACCAAAAGATTTTAAGAAAGCGGCTTACTGGTACACCAAAGCCGCTAATCAAGCAGATGCAATGGCTCAATATTCCTTGGGTGTGTTATACGAATTTGGCAAGGGCGTGCCAGAAGACAATAAAAAAGCATTTGAATGGTATTCCAAAGCAGCAGCACAAGGATACGCACCTGCGCAAACTAACCTAGGGCAAATGTATGTCTATAGTTTTTATGGCATACCACAGGATTATAACAAAGCATTCGAGCTGTACACTAAGGCTGCATATCAGGGAGACGCCAAGGGGCAAATTGCTTTAGGAGGTTTATATAAAGATGGAAAAGGCACACAGCAGGATTATCAACAAGCCTACATTTGGTATTCAATATCCGATGCATATGGCCACCCGAACGCTGCTGCAAGCCGTGATCTGGTGAAGCAAAAATTCTCTCCGCAAGAGTTAGCCGAATTTCAAGAAAAAATCACAATCCTTATTAATAAAATTCAGAGCGGTACTGCGCTACCCAATAGTTAACTCGTATTAGACAGCTTTTTAAATTGAACAAGTTAAAATCATCAGGAGCGACTAATGCATTATCTTATTTACGGTTTGTTGCTCCTTATCACTTTCTTTTTCCCCTTATGGATTAACGTGGTGCTATTCGCGATTAATTATTTTGTGCCAGACCCGGTTCCTTATATTGATGAGATTCTGCAAGCCGCGATAATCCTTAAAAAAGCAACCGGAAAATTTAAGCAGGTGAAAAAAGCGGATTAACATTGGAAGAAAGTGCCCGCAAGCACCATCTTTATGGCATAACCTACAAATATAATGGTAGGCTCGCAACAACCGCCTATTCCAAGTCTGTGTGGCAACGCACAGTGACGGCTCTCTGAGGGCAGCATAATCTTGAGAGCTAATGAGTTTTTTGGGAACATCAACAATCAAAAAACATACTACATAGCTTTTGTGCGTTAACGAGTCCCCTATCAGGAAAATTTTTATTTCCATGAATGATCAAACAACAGATTTTGCCTCCCCTTTAAAACATATCCTTGTCGAGTCCGAATATTTTCGCCATATGGTGCAAAGTGTAAATGACTATGCCATTTATATGCTGTCCCCAGAGGGAGTTGTTATTAGTTGGAATAGCGGAGCACAGCGATTCAAAGGTTACACAGAGGAGGAAATAATTGGCCAGCATTTTTCCAAGTTTTACCGAGATGAAGATCGCGAAAGCGGCTTGCCTGACAGTGCATTGAAAATTGCCAAGATGCAAGGAAAGTTCGAAGCTGAAGGTTGGCGAGTGCGTAAAGATGGATCCTATTTTTGGGCAAGTGTTGTATTAGACCCGGTATATGACGACTCAGGCACTCTAATTGGTTTTGCAAAAATTACCCGGGACATAACCCAGCGCAAAGAAGCCGCTGAGGCTTTACATGCGAGTGAAGAACGGTTTCGGCTATTGGTTCAAGGTGTAACAGATTATGCGATTTATATGCTCTCCCCTGCTGGCATTGTGACTAATTGGAACGCTGGCGCAAGGCGCATAAAAGGTTATGAGGAAGCTGAAATTATTGGGAGTCATTTTTCACGATTTTATACGTTTGAGGATCAACAAATCGGATTACCAGCGACGGCATTAGCCACTGCGGCATCCGTTGGCGTTTTTGAAAATGAAGGATGGAGAGTTAGAAAAGACGGCTCAAAATTTTGGGCGCATGTTGTTATAGATGCTATTAAGGATGCATCGGGTGAACTGGTAGGTTTCGCGAAAGTTACGCGCGATGTTACCGAGCGCCGCAAGGCAGCTGACGAGTTACAAAAATCTCAGACTGCGCTTTTTCAAGCACAAAAAATGGAATCTATCGGCTTACTCACGGGCGGTATTGCTCATGATTTTAATAATCTACTCAATATTATAAGCAACAGTGTTGCGCTCATGCGCCCTGCACTAACAAGCCCAAAAGAATTGCATTTATTGGAGGGCATTGAAAAGGCCGCAACCAAAGGCACCTTAATGATCCAGCAGCTTTTAGCATTTGCTAAACAGCAAACTTTTTCGCTTGAGAAGCGGAATGTTAATCACGTTATAGAATCATTCGAATCTGTACTGCGCCGCGCCAACACTAATTTTTTGAAATTTAATATCAAGCTGGCGGAGAACTTGCCTTGTGTTGAAATTGATGTTGCCCAGCTTGAATCAGCCATTCTCAACCTTGTGATTAATGCCTGTGATGCAACGCCTTTTGGTGGAAATATTGGCTTAACAACTGAAGTTGTACTTTTGGCAAAAAATGAAATTGACAATAATGCAGCGGGTAGATATGTGAAGATTAGTGTAGTGGATTCCGGCCATGGTATTCCCGCTGATCTTATTGCGCGTGTAGTAGAACCCTTTTTTACAACAAAACCCCATGGCAAAGGTACAGGTCTAGGCCTTAGTCAGGTTTATGGTTTTGCGCAACAAGCAAATGGCGTCTTACATATCACCTCAGCGGAAGGACAAACGGCGATTTCAATTCTACTGCCTGCAATTGATGAAGAATATTCTGAGCTGCATAAAGAATCCACTGCTGAAATAGCCCTCGTTGTAGATGATCAACCAGAAGTACTGGAAATATCGGGTGAAATTTTCAAAACATTGGGCTACGAAGTTATCTACGCAAGTACCGCAAGAGAAGCACTGGAGCTTATTGAAAGTTCACAGCGCATAGATGTTTTATTTACCGATGTAATGATGCCAGGCATGAACGGTATTGAGCTTGGGCATAAAGCGAAAGCCATAATGCCAAAGATAAAAGTGCTCTTAACATCCGGTTTTACTGCGCCTGTACTTAAAGAAAGATATTCGGAACTGGAATCTTTTAATTTAGTGTCAAAACCCTACAAAGTTTCTGAAATCGCAAAAAAGTTGCGCGCCTCTTAGCCCTATCTCTCACTATCTTTTCCTGAATCCGGTTAACATGCTCAGAGTAAAATTAGACACATTCTTCTAACCTTACTCTGAGCTTTAACTTATTAACCTACACTCGTAATTTCTGCATCAGCTATTTAATAACGCCTCAATACCAGCTCCGTAATTAATATGGAAAACATTGCCGTCAATCACTAATGCAGGCACAGACTTAACACCCAAGCTGAGCGCTTCATCCATACGGTTTTTCTGCTCGCCCAAGTGTACAGATTCAACCGGGCCCTTAATCGCTTCCACCAATTGTTGCTCAGCAGTAACGCACACAGGGCAACCGGCATGGAAGAAAATTGCTTTGCTGTTCATAATAAACTCCTGAATAATATGGTTGAATTAACAGGGCATTAATCGCCCCGACCCACACAGAATAGGTAGTCACATCAGGTAAAAACAGTAGGCACTTTTTGGTGCCTAGTGCACAAAACAGGGTAAATCCCTGATAATAAAGCGCAAAAAAATATCTAAGAACGTTAAATAAACAGATTAAAGCGAGCAAAAAAATATGGCAGCCAAGACACCGCGCAAAAGTTCAAACGATTATCAAAAGCTGGAAGATGTTATCGGCTGCAAATGGTCCGTATCGGTACTCACGACTGTAGCCGCAGGTATTATTCGCCCCGGTGAAATTGAACGGAGCATTGAAGGAATTTCTACCAAGGTGCTATCCGAACGTTTTCGCAAGCTGGCAGCTTATGGATTGTTAATTAAGCATAGTTACGCAGAGCTACCGCCCCGCACAGAGTATGAGCTGACAGAGAAGGGTAAAAATTTAGTGGGGATTATTGCGCAGATTCACGAATTGGATGGTTGAAATTCTAAATACAACCTAGTTTATGATTATTAAAGTCCCGCTCAAGAAAACCAAAATCCTTTAGTTAGGGATTGTACTCAGCTAGCCAATATCCAAGTTGTCATCCCCTTGAATATTGGCCTTTATCTTAAAAATTAATGAGCATATACACCCATCAATTTGACGGAGTAACTAGCCTTGTAAAAGACAGTGATGCTATTTTCCATTTACCACCTTTCTTTACATACACTTCGGTAACCACAAAAGGATTGGTAACTTCATTGTCGCGAACCACGGCTAATAATGTAATTTTATTTAATAGAATAGCCGTATCACCAATAATATTTACCGATACCTCATGGATATCCGCTTTTTTATATTGAATTCCACCACTACTAATTACATCCAGCTCTTGTGCTTTTGACATAGTCCGTGACATATGAACGAACACAGCTTTTTCATGAAACAGTGAAGCAAGAGAATCCATTTTTCGGTCTGCCATCCATTGCCATTTTGTTTTCGAGAGATCAATAATTTCCTGCTCAGCTTTTGAGACTACTGCTTCTTTTTTTACCGACGGGTTTGCCTCTTCCGCCCAAGCTGCGGATAGTAACAAACTTGGGAAGCACAACATAAGTACGAGCAGTTTTGCTCTAAAAGCATTATTGAAATATTGGGTGTAGGTCATCGTTAATCTCCGTGATAGATTGAAATAGTTTATCGCCTCAAAAGAATTAGAGTGCAACACTTTGCCAATAAAAAGTTCGCGTTAATTTAAATGATGTTGATTAAGCCATGCCGATAGCAGTTCAACAATTTTTTGATTGTTTAGGTCAGAAAAAGGGAAATGGGTATTTCCATACACACCTATTTCAGGCAAATGAACCACACTTGCGTTACCACCGTGCTGATTTATTTTGTCTGCCCATAGCCGTGCCATTTTTAAACGTACGCGCCAGTTGTCTTGCCCGGGATTTGTACTTGCTTCGGTAGGAATGTTATCGCCGTAATAAATAATAATAGGAATTTTGGTGAGCCTTTTAAACTGCTCTAACTTTACCGGTGTAGCGGTTAATGTGCCGGTTAAACTTTGCATAGGCTCGGGAAGTTCGTTTTCAGGAAAAACAAAACCGCTGCCTGGCTCATATGACACTATGGCTTTTACATTCTCGGACTTGACTGCCGTCCACCAGCCGGGGCCGCCACCTTGTGAGTGAGTAATGACTATAGCTGAGCCTGAACGCTTTAATACTTCCACCATAGAATCGCTAATGAGCTGCTCATCATAGGCTCCGGTATTCGGCGTCATTTGACGAAAATATTGATTGAGCGCCTCAGGGGATTTTGAAAATTGCACATTGTCAAAATAGCCTGGGTATTGGCCTAAGCGAAACATGTTAAACCACATTTGGTCTTGCGGTGTTGCGGGCAACTGTGCAGGAACCGTGGACTGACCTGCGCGACCTCTACGAGGTTGATCAACCAGATAGACCGAAAAATGTTTACGCAAAAAATAATTTTGAAATCCTTCGCGCCCATCAGGTGTTGTTCCCCATGTGTTAGCCGATTGCCCTGCACCGTGCAAAAACACTAGCGGATAGCGATGAGGCTTTGCAGGAATTTGGTAGAAAACTGAGGCATGATCACCATGAAGCGTTTGCCCCGCGGGATTACTAATTTGTTTGTCATCAAAAGTGCCAGCATTTTTTATCACACTGCCACCGGCAGCAAAGTTACCTTGTTCAGCAATGCTTAAAGTATTTGATTGATCTTTATTAACCGCACACGCAGAAATCATTAACATAATACTGGTACTTAATGTAATTTTTAAAAAGGAATTTATTTTTCTTTTCATGGAATATCCTTACTTAGTTTGAGCGGGTGTGGATCGACTTGATTGCAATTGCTGCAAAACGGACAAACTATTTTTTGCGACCTTTGGCTCAACCTCTTTATCCAGCGTTGCAATAATCTGCTGCAATTGGTGATCGCCCAAACCGAGGTTGTACACAATTTTAAAGTGTGAGTTTAATTGGTTATTCACATTCCCAAGTGCAGATAAGGTTGCAATGGTTACCAATTCGCGATCAATATAATTCAAATTATTTCGGCTAAATAAGTAGCCAAACAAATGCGCTTTTAAGGCGTAATCAATAGTGGGCGAAAAATTATCCAACAATGGTTGCTCTGCCGGGGCTTTAGTGAGGTACGCTAATGTCTCCGCCCCTAGCTGATAATAATGCGTATCGCCTGCTAATGTTTTTAGTGTTGACGTTGTTGGTGTTGCACCTAGTGGGTCTGTAATGCCTTGTTTGGCGCGCTGCTCTAATAAACTTCTAAACGTGAGCAATCCATTTAAGCTGCGCGGAAAACCTGCATAGGCATACTGATGCGCTAAAGCTTCTTTAATCTCATTGACGGTTAAACCACTTTCCAAACCGTTTTGAAGTGCAGGCTTAAGTCGTTCAAGATCACCCGTGGCAGTAAAGGCTGCTATAGGGATTAAGCTAAGCTGTCTCTGGGTGAGAGATTGCGATGCTGCTGCGGGTTGTTTTTCTTGTGCATTTTTTTCTGGTCTTACATCTGCTACTGTTTTTATTTCTGTTTCTATTTTTGTTTCTGATTTTACTTGTAGAGGTAACTCAACTTTTTCCAGCCAAATTACTTTCTGATCGTCTTGAAAAATGGGCGAAAGCGCTATATGAGTCATAGCGCTGTGAACGCTCGCTCCGTGCCAATGTTTTATTTTCGGAGGGCACCAGATTACATCACCCTTGCGAATGTTTTTTATCGGCTGCCCCCACTCCTGCGTGCGGCCTTCGCCGTCAATCACAATTAAATATTGACCCTGCGGATGTATGTGCCAGTTGGTTAGGGCATTAGGCGCAAAGGTCACTGTTGCCGGAGCAATATCACCCTTGGATGGCATTATTGGCAAACGTGAAAATTGCGCTTCGCCCGAAAAATTTTCGGCGGGAGCTTGCTGAATACTCTGCTGATCAAAGGTTGTAATCTGTTGCGCGGGCTTCTCTGCTGCTGCAACTGCATCAGTCAATAAGCTAAGAATGAGCGCTGCGCCAAGTTGATTTTGCATTGTTACATCCCATTAATAGTAAATAGCTACTTAAAGAGTTTTTCCATAAAACTGCGCTAATTGCTTCATCGACTGATCAACATACTTTGGCACCCAATAAGTTTCAATATGGGTGGCCCCTTCAATTTTGAACAATGTTTTTTCGTTGGTACCCGTAGCGCCTTTAAATGCTTTTTCAGTCATGTAAAGTGAATCAGCTCTGCTGCCGGCCAGCATCAATAGTGGTTGATTAATTAAATCCATATTACTTGCAGCATCAAAACGCATTAATTCGACAAGGCTACTCATGGTGTATCTAAAGGTTGAATTGGGATGCGCATGGGTTTTACCGTAATATTCAAAACCCTGACGATACAACTCAAATGGCAATTTCGAAATTTGTTCATCCGTTAGTTTTGCATCGCCGGTATAAATAATTTCACCACCCGCCGCTTCTTGCGCACGCGCATCAGACGCAAGCTTTAAACGTTGTTGAATGGTGTGCAGTTGTGAATCTTGATAGCCATTACGCCTCACTACACCTGAGTCAAACATGCTCAGTGTTGCAATGGTTTTAAATCGCTTGTCTGTTTGCGCTGCCTTCAAAGAATAGCCACCACCACCGCAAATTCCGAGCAGCCCTAAACGCTTAGCATCAACGCCAGGATATTGTGTAATAAAGTCAGCCATTCCATGAATATCCTCAATACGGTTTGCCGGTTTATCCACATTGCGTGGCAGGCCACCACTCGCGCCTTGATAGGCAGCATCAGCAGTAATTGCCACATAACCTAGCTCCGCCAAACGCTGTGCATACAAACCAGCAACTTGTTCTTTCGCGCCACCATTAGGGTGCGCAATAACGACCGCAGGATATTTTTTTGCTGCATCATAAT
The DNA here is from genome assembly GCA_963506825.1 of uncultured Cellvibrio sp. Taxonomy (GTDB): domain Bacteria; phylum Pseudomonadota; class Gammaproteobacteria; order Pseudomonadales; family Cellvibrionaceae; genus Cellvibrio. The sequence continues at coordinate 6,116 of CAUOQW010000012.1, read as the reverse complement.
CTGCGGGCGTGTAGACATTGGCCGCAATATTCACGCCCTTGAGTTGGTAACTAAGGGGATGAATATTGACTTTGCCTTTTTGGTTTTGGGTAATTGCGCCTTGGTAAACCAATCCGAATGGATTGGCTGCGGGTTTATCATCCGCCACTGCCGTAGCATTTACACACAAGGCCACTGCCATCAGCAAAGGTTTTAGCAATGTCATTTTCATATCCAATACCCGTTGCCTGAAGCTTTGATTCCACTATAACCGGATGGATTTGCTTTGATTAGATGCTATATTCCGCATAGATTTATAAGTAAATTTGATTAATAAGACCTATATAAGCTTTTTTAACACGAATAATCGCGGTATTTGTCATCCAAACTGCACAATTTAATTCCACTCACTCAACCCTAGGTAGAGTTCCCATGCCCGAAAACTTGAATGACTTGCGCGCTTACATTCTGGTAGCTCAAGCGGGAAGCTTCACCAAAGCCGCGGGTCAATTGGGCATTTCGCAATCGGCACTCAGCTATACAATCAAAACATTAGAGGATCGGATTGGGGTGAAACTGCTCAATCGCACAACTCGTAGTGTTTCACCCACGCAAGCGGGCGAACGATTGCTGGAAGATATTGAGCCCTTGATTTCGGGTATTGATCGGAAGCTGGGAAAATTAAATGAGTTTCGCGATTCACCGAAAGGAACCTTGCGGATCAATAGTTCCGAACATGTCATCAATGTACTTTTATGGGAAAAGCTCGCCAAGTTCGCGCGCGATTATCCCGATATAGTGTTGGAGATCACTACCGATTACGCCCTGACAGATATAGTGAAGGATCGTTTTGATATAGGCATTCGCCTTGGAGGTGATGTAGATAAAGATATGATCGCGGTGCGCGTAACGCCTAATGTACAAATGGCTGTAGTAGCTTCGCCAGACTATCTTGCGGCGTATGGCACACCTGAAACACCGAAGGATTTAACCAACCATCGTTGCCTAACCCTGCGTTTACCACGACATGAAAATATCATGGGCTGGGAGTTTCAAAACACCGACAAAAGCCATCACCAAAATCTACTTACCTACCGGCCGCAATCAGCCATGATTGTTAATCACGCGCACTTGTTAGTGAAGGGAGCGATAGAAGGATTGGGACTTGCTTGGATACCCGCTGCAATGGCAAAAAACGAATTGAATAGCGGAACACTCATTCGAGTATTAAACGAATGTGCAATAACCTACGACGGTTACTACATGTATTACCCCAGTCGTAATGTGTCACCTTTGTTTAGTTTGTTTGTGGATGCGTTGAAGCTCCCAACAAACTAGAACTAGCATCTGCTTCAAAAAATTTCATTCCGCTGTTTCGCTTGTTGTGTTAGCCCGCGAACAGATACCCCTTCACTAACACTTTATTTTTAGATTCTAGTTTTAGTTAATGGCCATTAACTGACCCACTCTTAATTTTTTTGCTCTGGAGGACGTCATGATACATCTACCTGACACCAACCAACGTGTTGCCAAAAATACCTCACCCAAGGTGAATCTCAAAATTCAGCATGATATTGAGAAGTCGATTTCTTTTTACAAAGCCAACCCTAATTTAATTTCCACTCGGCTGCATGAACTTAATGAAGAATGGGATATCGAACGTGTACTTGAAACCAATGCATCCAGCTTAATAGTTGCTAGCAGTGCGCTAGGTTTTATTGTAAACAGAAAATTTTTTGCTGTGCCACTTATTGTTGGTGCTTTTCTATTACAACACGCGCTACAGGGTTGGTGCCCTCCTCTCCCCATCTTACGCCGCATGGGGTACCGCACTACCAGTGAAATTCAGCAAGAACGTGATGCACTGGAAAGCATATGCCCAGAGTCGCTGCCTATAGCCTTATAAATTCGAAACCGAGAATAGTGCATCACCATTAGCGGAGCGAAAATGCCTTATCTTATTTACGGCGCATTACTGGTAGTAATCTTTTTCTTTCCGCTGTGGATTAATATAGTGCTGCTTGTAATCAATATTTTGGTACCAGACCCCATTCCCTATATTGATGAAATTTTACAAGCAGCGGTAATTCTTAAAAAGACAAGTGGGAAATTTAAGCAGATTGAGAAACCGGATTATTTTTAATATCTACTGGTAATTTCTACTGTTTAATTAGATGCTGTAAATTCTACTGAAAAACTTGCGCTGAAGAATTTCCGTTAACTCTCATCATGTTCTATTTGGCAACTAATACACAAACGAACACCTAGCACAGCTTTGCGCCGCAATACTGGAATTAAAACTCCGCATGCCTCGCAGTGGGTTAAACTCTCGCCACTTGACAAGCGCCTGCGCGCCAGAGCTACTGCCTCTTCAATACTGGCGTCTATTTGATCTTGCACTGCACCATCGCGCGACCATCCACCTGCCATAACGTTTCACCTTATTCCATTTTATGATTCAACAAAAAACTTAGGGTTAACCTTAACCATAAAGTTCAGCGAATTGTGTTATGCACCGAACGCAACGAAAAAAAATGATAGTGAAATAAGGTGCTTATCATTATCAAATCATCTCGAATTGCATTTTTTGTTTTTCATGCCAATTAGGCAAGTGTTTTTCATGCCAACTAATTGCATTGTTATAATTACTTAAGAATGTTACTGTCAGCCCCAAGTTTTCCTCATATATACAAGAGTCGGCTATGAAGCTTCACCAATTTATTGTGGAAAATATGGAACAAATCCTACAAGAATGGGTGAATTTTGCACGCTCGATTCAACCGGGAGACATGTCCACCAAAGAACTACGTGACCATGCAGAGGAAATGCTGAGAACCATTGCAATGGATTTGGCGACGCCGCAAACAGAATTAGAACGAAGTGAAAAATCAAAAGGGCATCAGCCACGTTTGGAAGGTGATACCGCTGCTGAAATACATGCCGACTGTCGTTTAGTGTCTGGTTTTTCCATCAGTTTATTGGCGTCTGAGTATCGTGCATTACGCGCCAGCGTATTAAGACTTTGGTTTGAAGATAATAAATGTAGCGGTAGAGAACAGGCAGAAGAACTTATTCGCTTTAATGAAGCGATTGATCAATCCCTCGCTGAATCTATTGCACGCTATACCGAAGCCATCATACTTTCTCAAGATATATTTTTAGGCGTGCTCGGCCATGATTTACGCGACCCACTTAATTCTATTGGCGCAGGAGCGCAGTTTTTAACGCAGGTTGGCGATCAAGACAGCCGCTCAGTGAAATTAGGCACGCAAATGTACACCAGTGTTTTGCGCATGAATAAAATGCTGGATAATTTACTGAATTTCACGCAAAGCCGAATCGGTGGTGGATTAAAAATCTCTACGGCTTATACCGATCTCGCGCAAATTTCCAAGGATGTTATTGAGGAGTTTCGCCTCTCCAATCCTGAGCGTGTTATTGAAAACAATATTGAAGGGAATTGTGCCGGAAATTGGGATGCGGGTAGATTGAGCCAAGTTTATCAAAATCTTATTAGCAACGCTCTGCAATACGGCTCGCTTGGTGCTGCGGTAGTTACATCGACTAAAGACAATGGCGACCACGTCATTTTTACGGTTCAAAATAATGGCACACCTATTCCCACCGAAGATCAGAAACAAATATTTGATCTTATGCATAGAGTTCCGCATATTGACGCCGAACGTAATATGAAAAAGAATCTGGGTTTGGGGTTATATATTGCGCGCGAAATTGTGACTGCCCACCATGGAATTATTTCCGTCACATCCACCGAAGAAAATGGCACCATTTTTAAGGTTCAACTGCCTAAAAAAAGCGGTAAACCACTCGAACAATAATAAGACGGTTTTTCAACCGTCTCTTATATTCAAAAAAACTACTTGGAAATCTCAGCGCGCAATCTATCTTCTTGCGCACGCAATTCCGGAGTAAATTCTTCGCCGAAATCTTCTGCTTCAAAAACGGGGCGAATCTCTATATCGGAATCTTCTATCATGGGGTTGGGGCAACGCTTTACCCAATCAATGGCCTCCTCCATAGATTTCACATTCCACATCCAAAAACCTGCAATTAATTCTTTGGTTTCGGTAAAGGGACCATCGCTAACAATTCTATCTTTACCTGAAAAATGGATGCGCACAGCTTTTGAGCTTGGGTGTAAGCCCTCGCCTGCTAGCATAATGCCCGCCTTTACTAATTCTTCATTGTAATTGCCCATTGCGGCTAATAACTCCGTGCTGGGCATAATACCTGCCTCTGAACTTTTGGTAGCTTTTACGATGACCATAACTTTCATGGGAATACTCCTAAGTGATTTTAAGTTTCAGGAATTAGTCGATTGGTAAAACAAGATTTCGACAAGAAGAGTAAAAATAAATTGAGGGAACTGCAATACTTATCGGTAAAATTTTAATCAAGTGAGCCGTGTAACAAGAGCAAAATTGGAACAATAAAAAAGCCGCTGCAGTTTAACCTGCAGCGGCTTTTTGTGAGCGAACGATTAGCTTATTTAGTACGACGGCGAACAGCAATCAAACCCATCAAACCAAGACCAAAGAGAACAAGACCACTTGACTCAGATACTGATACTGATTTTGTTAGCGATACATTATCGATAAAACCGCCAAGACTATTGTTCCAACCAGTAGCAGCAAAGGTTAAATACATTGTGCTTTGAGAGGCAAACAGTGACAGGTTTTTTTGCACCCACAGACCATTAGTGGATAGCACTGTTTCATTTGCTATAGCAAGTTGCAGAGCACCTGGAGCAGAGGTACCCCAAGATACATCTATGCCGTTATCGTTATTGCCATTATTGGTACGCGCGTGGTACCAAAATGACAACAAGTAACTTTCACCTATAGCAAGACCGGTGAGTTGTTGGAACATAGAGCTGTTGTTGTGAGAGTCCAACTCAACGTATTGGCTGCCGCTTTGCGCTGTCACTATAGTATTGCGCTCAACTTCAATACCAGCGCCGGAAAGTGTGGTCCACCCATTGATTGCATTGTAAACACCCCAATTGGTGCCCGTCAGACCAACATCATCTTCAAAATCACCGTTAGTAATAAGATTAGCGTTTGCCAGCAAAGAAACGCTAGAAAGCAAAAGTGCTGTAATAGCCTTACCGATAAGTTTCATGTTTGATTTCTCTTTGTAGGTGGTAACAAATTGGTTGTTTAATGCCAAGCTGAATTTGCATATTTAGACGAAACATAAACAGCAATTTATACGCCACAAAAAATAAGCTATTAATTATTAATAAGTTAGCCAAAAACCATTGTGTGAACTGCGTCACACCAGTAAATAAAACCGACACTTAGAAATGACTGATTCTAGCGAACCTTAACGTACTGGGGCTGACGTTTAATTTCCTGCTCAATTGGCTGTACGCGCCAGCTCTTGGCTTGTGCGGATGTGTTTGATCACAGCGCGGCGCGCCTAGGTTTTATAGTGTTCGCGGATAAGTTGGCAAATGGTGTAGTGCTCATCGCAGGCTTCTATAACGGCTAGTCAATCAGTCCAGGCAGCAATGCCCAACATCATAGTGCACCGGAAGTTTTTTGATTCGGTAATACAAACCCCTTGGTAAATTACCAAGGGGTTTAGAGATTTAACCCACCCCCCACTTCAGCAAGGGCTTGTTGTTTACTACTTAGCAGCACCCACAATGGTGGAGATTAAGCCGGGATAAACCTGCGCGCCCGTGCTGCGATTAAACAAGCCCATGGCGTGATTAGTGGTTGGCCCGTTATCCCAATAAATGGGCACAATGCCACGGGTGTAAGCGGCGCGGGTTATATATTGATTCCAAGCGGTACGGTAAGTCTCAGAACCCGCTACATCCGTGCGCGAAATTACACCGTATTCACCCATAATGACTCCGACACCTTGATCTACAAATTTTGTTTTCATGCGCTGCATTTGCGAATCCACATAAGATTCATTTGCCCAGGATTCCATTGCCGATGGAATGGTTGCGCCTGCACCCCACTGCCAAATGGTGTTTGAACTTTCATTCAACGTGAAGTTATAGGGATCGTAAAAATGCACTTCCATCATTAAACGTTTAGATGCGGAATCCGTAGGGATTGTGGCAAAACTAATGGTGTGATCGATATTGGTATTGAAACCCT
>CAUOQW010000011.1:0-15036 GCA_963506825.1 uncultured Cellvibrio sp. | reverse complement strand
TTTTACCGCCTGCAAGACAAACGTTGTGTGGTTCCATACGGCATCCATTAACTGCTGGAAGGAGTAACCCGACCAAGCGGCAGGTTTGGTTTGTTGCCCAGGATCAGCCCAAGAATCGCTGTAGTGAAAGTCGATCATTACACTCAAACCCGCTGCTTTAGCGCGCTTGGCTTTGGCCACTACGTCTTGATAGCTGTTGTACCAACCTTGCGATGGATTGACCCACACTCGCAGACGCGCGGCAGTCATGCCCTGTTCTTTCATAATAGCGAAGATGTCTTTCTGTACACCACTGCGGTTGTAATACTTGTAACCATTGGCTTCAATTTCGGAAGTCCAACTTACATCCGCGCCCTTAACCACCGCGCCCTGAGAATAAGCTGAACACAACAAGATGCCTGCGGCAGCCATAAGGCGCACCGCGATTTTGGATAGTTTCATGTTTTTACCTTTTATTATGTGACTTTATTTTTATGTGTTCGGGCTAGGGTCTGGGACGCCTGCCCGATTAGGTTCTCTCACAGCTGTCTCTCACAACTGGAGCAAAGCAAGATCAACTCTTACCCAATCCATTGTTAGCTCAGCCTCTCTGACCTCCTGCCTTTACTGCATCCACATATTATTTATATGATATATAATTTAAAATAACAAGCCTTAACGCAGTTTTACTAAAAATAATTTTTTGCAATCAACTCATATACCTTAAAAGCATAATCACCAAACCTTTTGGCATTACTAAACTGGGTGCAAGCCTGCTAACCTGCGCGCCCTGCTGAAATACCACCAGCAAATGATTAAAAATCAACAAATCAAGGCGACTATTCGATGGAATTTCAGTATTACTTTGTTATTGCGGGGCTCTTTGTAGGCTTCGTAGTCGGCCTTACAGGCGTGGGTGGCGGCTCGCTAATGACCCCAATCCTGATCCATTTTGGGGTTTCACCCGCCACTTCAGTGGGAACAGATTTACTCTATGCCGCCATTACCAAATCTGGCGGCATTCATGTTCATCATAAAAAGCGCAATGTGGATTGGCGTATTACGCTGATATTGGCATCGGGCAGCGTACCAGCTGCACTTCTCACTTTATGGCTATTACATTCCAGTGGGTTAGATACTGCCACCATTAACAAGGTGATTAAAACGTCACTTGGCTGGGCCATGTTATTTACCGCCCTAGCGATTTTGTTTAAGCAACAAATTATGGATTACAGCCACCGCAACGATGTGTGGGTTACGCGCATGAGCCGTAAGCAGCAAGATGTTGCGACAGTGGTTATCGGCTTGATTATGGGCGTAATTGTGACTCTCACATCAATTGGTGCTGGCGCGCTCGGTACAGTGGCTTTGTTTTTACTTTATCCACTGTTACCAGTAGTACGTTTAGTGGGAACCGAAATCGCACACGCCGTTCCACTCACGCTGGTTGCCGGCATTGGCCACGCGAGTTTTGGCAATGTGGACTGGGGATTGTTAGTGAATTTATTGATAGGTTCACTACCCGGAATTTATATTGGTAGCCATTTAGCGCACCGCGCCGCCGAAAAATATTTACGCCCGGCACTTGCGGTAATGATGCTCTATGCTGGCAGCAAATTAGCGTTTTAATGATGTAACATTGAGCAATAAAAAAGGCGAGCCAAGGAAACTTAGCTCGCCTTTTTTATGATGGTCAATTTTATGATGGCCAAACCAAATTAGCGCGCAATGTGCGCGACTACGACCGCTGAACGCCAACAGGCAACTTCACCGCCGCAGCCTCCTGCTGGGATTTTCGCGCGTTGCGGGCCTTGTATCTTTTGTACCAGATAATCACACCCGTAATGCTAAGCATGGCGATAACCAAGCCCATTACAGAAATCAAAATACGCCCGGGCAGCCCCAGAATACGCCCCGAGTGTAAGGGGAATTGTGCTTGTACAAAGAGATCGGCAGCGGTACCTCTCCAAGGGGTAAAGTCACCGAGTAGCTCGCCACTGTTAGCATCCAGAAATACCGCTTTATGCCCAACGCCGCCCGCACCATGACCCTCCTCGGCGGTAAAAAACTCAATCCGATATATACCAAACTCCCTCGCATACCAGACGCTGTTTACCGGTTGAGACCAACCCTTATCTGCTCCCGCTTGCTGCCCGAGGGCAATGGCTTTGGTAAAACCGTAACCAGCCGCGATGGGATTATCGTGGCCTGATGGCGTGCGCTGATCAATAGGACTTGGCGTTACATCAGACACCATGGACATTGCAGGGAAAAACACTTCCCGGTACAGATTCAGGGAAAAGCCGGTGAACGCAATAATAAACAGCAACACCCATGTCCATAGGCCAAAGGCGCGATGCAAATCGAAATTCAATTTAGTCCTGCCGTTACTCAAGCGAACCTTCCAAGCCGGTTTCCATCGCTGCCAATAGCTGCCGCTCTCGGCATTTACCGGCGCGCGCGTTTGGGGATTGTGCTGGCGCTTCGGCAAGGTCAGGTAAAACCCGATAAAGCAATCGATTGTCCACGTCAGGGCAACCACACCGAGCAACCAAAGACCCCAATGGTCGGTGCCCATAAACTCGGGAACGTGCAAACTAAAATGTAATTTGTAGAGAAACGAGACGAAGTTTTCGGTTGTGATGGGCCAAACTGCGCCCCACTCCCGTTTACCCAAAATCTCTCCTGAAACTGGATCGACATAGATCTGGTTAAATCCCGGTTCATACAACTTGCCAGTAGCTGGGTTAACTCTGGGCTCTACCCAATAGTAATAGGAATGCCCTGGCTCGACTGATAACTCATAGTAGGTTACTTGCACTTGCGGGTATTGCCGCTCTACTTTTTCGGCCAAGTCTGTGGCGCTCATTGGCGTACCCGCGGTAGAGGCGTCCAACAAGTGCGGATTAAGCCAATCATCCAGCTCGTGATCCCAAGAGATAATCGCTCCAGTTAACCCGGTAATGACCAGAAACCCCGCGATCGCGAGCCCGAAATAACGGTGAAGTAACGTAAAAAATGCGCGCATAGATTCGTCTCTGTGGTTACGAGATATTCGGCAATTAATAACGCCAGGTAATAGAGCCAGTCACATTCCGGGGAGCACCAAAGTTTGCCTGCCCCCACTGCGGACTCAGCAGATATTTTTTATCCCCGACGTTATTCGCATTCAGCGCCAGGGTCAGGTTTTTCGTCAGAGAATATCGGGCAAAGAGATTCACCAACGCATAGTCACCCTGCACCTGGGTATTTCCGTAGTAGATTTTATTCTGCCAGTTAATGCCCGCCCCCACACGCAGCCCTGGTACTGCCGATATGGTGTAAGCCGAAGCCAACTTGAACTGATGGGTTGGAATAAAGCGTCGGGTGTCATTGCCATTATCATCTTCAACCTTGACCTGAGCATAACCGGCGCTGATATTCAGGCCAGTAAGCACCTCACCAGCCAACTCTACTTCAAAGCCATCACTGTCAAACCCGACACCCCTGTAGATATTTAAACCGGATGCGGTATCGCGAGTCACCCATTCACCAAAGTTCTCCTGTGCGGACTCAAAGTATGCAAGAGTGAGTACCGCGTTACCGGCAAAAACTTCCTGTTTAACCCCCACTTCCGAACCCTCACCGCGCACCGCTCCCAATGGCGCGAGATCAGCATCCACCCAGGTCTGGGCGTTGAACACTTCGCTATAGCTAGCGTAGAGCATAGTGCCCTTGAGAACTTCGAAGGTAATACCCGCATATGGAACGGTTTCTGTGTCGGATGCCGCCTGCGGAGCACCGTAACTAATACCATCTTGCTCTATATCAACCGTGCGCGCGCCCAAGAGAACGGAAAGCTCGTCAGTGAGGTTCAAGCGCGTGGAGATGTAGTAAGAGTCTTGTTTTTGATCAATGTAGGTGGATTGAGATGCAGCATCGTAAACATCAAATTCCGGTAGCGCTGTTTTCCCTGCGGCCCAGGCTGCACCCACGGGATCGTAGTTCCATTCATCGGTATAAATTGAGCGCCCGGTCAGTGTGATATCCGCCAGATTAATACCGGCTACCAACTCGTGCTCCTGCCCAAATAACGAAAAAGAGCCACTGATAAAGAGATCGACAATTTCTTCTTTGTCAGCGGCTTGATAGAGACTCGCATGCGCCAGCAAACCCGCTTCGGTGGAAGGGTTGGGCGCGCCCGATAAGTAAAGCGATGTCCATTCACTGTCCAGATCGTTGCGAGTGTAAACCGCTTTTGCCATCCATTTATTGCCCAAGTCCTGCTCCAATTCAACGAAGGTGCGGGCTTGTTCAACATCCTGATAAGCCCATCCCGGTGCAGTATTGGTGGAAACATCATAATCAGTCAGGGAGCCATCGCTGTAAAACAGCGGTAAGGCGCCTGAGGAATTAGCATCGCTGTGGCTGTCATTGTTGCTGTGACCTAGGGTAAAACGGGTGCTATCGGTGATTTCGCCGCTGACAATGCCGTAGAAGACGGTCAATTCTTTGCCGTAGCGATCCAAATAAGAATCCCCGTCCTGCTTGGCCATCACCAAACGGCCATTAAGTTTGTCGGCAATTATCGGCCCGGAAATATCGCCATCTAAGCGATATTGATTCCAACTACCAGCGGAACCGGCAACCGACGCCTTGATGTCATCAGTGGGGCGTTTGCGCAAATAGTTGATAGTCGCCGAGGGATTTGCAAGGCCAGTGATCAGACCAGTCGCGCCTTTTACCACTTCTACCTGCTCGTAAATGGCAGTGTCATCATGACCTTGAGTCAAACCGTAAGAAAAGGGAACACCCATACCATCAGATTGAAAGTTAACAATGTCAAAGCCGCGTGCGGTGTAATAAGTACGACCAGTTTCAACCTGCTCAACGGTGACGCCGGGAACATAAGCTAACAGGGAGTTCACCTCACGCAGGGAGAAGTCCTCAATTTGGTCACGGGAAACTACTGACACCACTTGTGGTGTCTCCAGCACGGTCAGGTTCAACTTGGTCGCTGTTTTAGTTTTATTGGCCTCACCATAAACGTAAACAGTTTCAATCTCGCCTTTACTTGCCTCTTTGGAATTCTGGTTGGATGCGCCCGATTGCGGGTTGGTCTGCGCAAAGGCACCACCACTCCACATAGCGCCTGCTACTGACAAAGCTAAAGCGCTACGAAATAAACTATGCATAACCACTCCCAAATAGTGCGTGTTCCAGATCGAGCCGACCCAAAAAATGTAAGCAAAACATCAGATGAGCGCGATCTTATCCATAACGCAAATGAGAATCAATAGCAATTGAGTATTGAATGCAAAACGCTTTTTAAAAATTAATGTAGCTGCTGCAGGTCAATGGCGAGCCCATGCAATTGAGTGGGTGCCAACTGGAATGAAATGGTTTGTGGATGGCGCACTGCTTAAAGCACTGGATGGACTCTAAGCCTTCATGTGTAGCGCCGCAGACTATGTATACGCCAGTACCCGACAGTCTCACCGAACTCACGATGAATCTCCGGATTCCAAACGATAGGATTTAAAAACGATTTTGGTGGTAATAAAGCCGTAAGGTTTACCCCATGACACACGGTATGACTGGGTAAGAATTTATCAGTTGAATACTCACCCAATGAATAATTGGTGAGCGTAGGCAAATAGGTAGTGGGAATAGCGGATAAGGATATTCAAATTATTTCATCAGTTAGAGAGCAGAATCGCCAAGGGATTTGGCGGTTCTGCTCTCAGATTACCAACAGGTTTTTCGCCGTATCAACCACAGACTTATAAAAAACTATTGCACTCCGCCGATTTATTTTTTGGAATTCGCACGCGAAAGGTTGTACCTTTTTCTGCAGTTGATGAAACTGAAATATTACCGTGATGCGCAGTAACAATCTCGCGCACTATATATAAACCCAAGCCCAAATTTTTCTTCCCACTGAGCTCGGCATTAGCACCTGAAAATCGCTGCATCAGGTCAAATACCTGATGCTGATTTTGTTCGGGAATAGGCAAACCATCATTATGAACCGTGAACACTATGTGATCGCCGTGGTCTTGAGTTTCTACTGTGACCGCAGATCCTTCAAACCCATATTGCAAGGCATTACTAATCAGGTTTTGATAGGCTTGACTTAATCTACCGGCATCCCAATTACCGGCACAATTTCCATTAACATGGTTATGAATAATACGGTTAGGATTAGAGAGCCTAAACTCCGCAATTACATCGCGTGAAACTTGCGCAAGATCCACATAGCCAAGCGTAATTTGCAAGCCACCGCCAATGCGGCTTTGCGTAAAATTCAACAAATTATCCAGCATTTTATTCATGCGCAAAACGCTGGTGTACATTTGCGAACCCAACTTTACCGAACGACTTTCTTGATCGCCCACCTGCGTTAAAAATTGCGCACCGGCGCCAATGGAGTTGAGCGGCTCGCGCAAGTCGTGCCCAAGCGCGCCAATAAAAATATCCTGAGAAAGTATTATGGTTTCCGTATAACGGGCGATGGACTCGGCCAATGCTTGGTCAATGCCTTCATTAAAACGAATAAGATCTTCCGCCTCTTCCTCACTGTTGCACTTGTTCTCGGCAAACCAATGCTTCATAACGCTGGCGCGCAGCGCACGAAATTCAGAGGCTAAAAGGTTAATGGTGAAACCGGAATGAAAGCGGCCATCTGCATGTATCTCAGCGGCGGTATCGCCATCTAGGCGCGGCTGACGACCTTTGGATTTTTCACTACGCTCCAACTCAGTTTGTGGTTTTGCCAAATCGTCTGCGATAGCTTTCAACATTTCTTCCGCATGATCGCGCAGGTCTTTAAGCGACATTTCTTCTGGCTGAATTGATCGTGCATACGCCACCCAGTCATCAAGAAGTGTTTCCATATGCTCTAAAATAAATTGCTTAAGTCTCATAGGTATTCCAGCGTCTCCCTAGCTAATTGAGATGCCGACATTATCATTCTTCACAAAAAAAATACAGACTGCTAAAAGCCGCCGAAATATAAAACTAGAACATAAACATAAAATGGCGCGAAAAGTTAATCAATGTGACGCGTAAAATATAATTTTTAAATTCGACAAGAGGCTAGATTAATTACTAAAACTGTAACAATAAATTGTATTTATTAAATTTTTTGGCGCGCATCACCTCATTAAATTTTTAATTGTTTTTTAATAACTCCACGTTGCGATGACAGACTAGAAGCGCACAGCGAAAACCGAAGCTCCCGCTGCGCAAACACCTAAAGAAAAATTTTTGCCGCCCAATCGCGACTGGTGATTTGCTCATTTTTAGGAAAGCTCGGCATGCTTAAGGTTCCTTCGTCGTCTGCCGTAATTGAAATTGCCTTTTGCCATTTACCCTTTAAAGGATCAAACCATTTTAGTGTGTAGATTTTGCGCGGAATGAATCCCTTTAACTTCGGTACTACTGATTTATTTTCAAAATAAAGCAGCGCGAAATCTTTTTCAGCTGTGCGCATCATGTAAGACCAGCCATCGAGTCCATCCTCTGCGCTACCTGGCGCTTTGCGCGGAAAAACCTGATCAGACGCTAACAATAAATCCTGATAGCGCCGACCTTCGGATTGCATAAATGCATGCAGATGTTGCATGTAATTAGCTGATTCGTAATTCAATGCATCCCAAATTTGTGGCCGTGCGCCTGCGGGTTCGCCGGTTGACGTTATGTCATAAGCGGCGGTGCCATGAACATGGCCAGACAATCCGCCCGAAAGCACAGAGCCGTACATTTGTGCTCGCGCAAAATAATTATCACGTGCGGAATTTGCGGGCGGTTCTTCACCAGCGGGTTTATTAATTTCGTGACGCCAACCGGTATAGTAGGGTTCGAAATTAATCGTGGGGTATGCCGGTGCCAGCTTGAATTGCGTTTCCAATGCTTCACTCACGCGATGATCGCGCGGTTTGTTACCCACGCTGTGCATGGTCAGCCAAGGTACTTGCTCACCATGACCAAAAGCGGCATAAGTGGAACGATCAATGAGCACTGTCACCGGTTGGTTAAACGGCGGTGGGCCATATTTTTTTAAGTGATAGCTTAGCGCTTCATTAAATTGTGCAGCGGTAAGGCTGAAGTCTTTTGGAATCCAATCCAAATGAATACCACTAAACACGAGATTGTTCGCCCCATAACGCGCAATTAAATATTGCGCGTAGCGAGCGAAGGTTTCATTGAAATTAAAATAAGCATTCCACGATGGGCCCACATCGCGCCGCACTGTCTCTAGCAGCGGCACAAATCCTTGCTCAGACAAATAATTCATTTTGCGGTCGAGACTTTTGAAATAATCCGGGTTGATGCGCGTAAAATCCGAAACACCTTTATATTGCGCAGACATAACGAAGGGCAAGTGGCCATCTTCGTCACGCATGTTTTTTGCAGTGAACGACCCCCAATAGCTCACGCCGCCCGATGCATCGGTTCCTTTTCCACTTGATACGTCATAACCAAATTTTTCCCACGCATTTCTAAGGTAAATACCACTTGGATCGGCATGGGTGCTGGGGTTTAAATCTGCATCCCAATTGGGGAAGGAAGCAATCATGCTGACAGAGTTAAAGCCCTGCTTCTTGCGAAAGGCAACTGCATCTTCAAAACCAATACCTGGGCCAGGGCGATAATCATTTGAAGTGGGCGCATTGCGAAACGGCAAGCGCCAAGTGGTGCCTGCGAGCCAAGTGTCACCCACCATAAAGAAGGGCGTGCCATCGGCATATTCAAGCGCGTGACCATTAGGCGAGACACGAACAAAACCTTGTCGATTAGGATTCTCCCGTTTTTCACGAGCAGACCATTCGATTGCAGTGAATTTACCAGAACGACCATTCAAACCCGCATCGTCAGAATTGTTTGAAGCACTGCGCCACGTCCATTCACCCGGCGCAGTTGCAACCAAACGCACCACGTAGCGATTCTCACCATCCCAAAAACCATACACACGTTTGTCGAACCCCGGCCCTTTAAGCTGAACCCACATATCAACATCGGTGTAATAATTCTTGTAAGTTTTTTCTGCAAGAAAAACAATTTCCTGTGTTTCCCACGCATGTATTTTTTTCTGCTGCGCGTTTGTAGCCGATGGCATAACACAACTGGTAAGCCCACTTACAATGCACAGCCCCAGCAATATACTTATTAATAGTTGTTTAAAAAATCGGTTCATTAGTAGCCTCTTTATAAAAAAATACTTGATCAGCTTCGAATGTTTATTTAGCGCGAGTATTGAAATGCAATGTGGGTGCTTGGCTGCCATCGCCGTGTTCCGAGTCGTAGAACGAAACCTCCAGTGCGCCAAGTGGCTGCAACAAAAGTCCGCGCGTAGTACCATCAAGCATGCGTTGCAATACGGGGCGAGGAATAGTGACCAAGGTTTTTCCGTTAGCTTCAGCAACGTCTGTATCAAAAATCATTTGGCCATTAATTGCTGATTGCAAATCTTTTCCTTGCGTAAAGTTAGCAAAGGTCACGCTACTTTGTTGCCAGTCAGCGTCGCCACCAAAAATTTCAAACACTCGCACCTTATCAAATTCAATACCAAAATCTTCACCGAGTGCAGCAACATAACTTCCGCCTTTCTGTACCGATTGCGTAGTGAGCGCAAGCACGCCTGCACCATCCGCTTTTTTACCGCGATAGTTTTGCAGATTCCAGCGCAATAACGGATATTGGCCCGCACTAACGGTTAACACGCGCGCGTTGTCAGATTGCCAGTTATTAAAATTCACCATAGGAAAGGCTGAGTTGATCACAGCATCATGCTTTACTTTCACATTCTGTTTGAAGGTATCGAGAAAAGGAATCGGGGGATGATAAACAAGCGGCTCGCCCACATCTGGTTTTGCATTCTTTACCTTGACGACTTCAGCGCGATAATAATCAATATCTAAATAGTATTCGCCCGGCCCCCAATCGGTGACGCCGAGTTGTACATTGACTTGATCACCTGGCAGCGCATCAAAGTTGCGTGTGGTAAAACTGATAACTTGCCAATCAGAATTTTGCCCAAGGTCATACTCACGCAAGTGTTCGTGGAAATCAGTTGTGCGTTGCGTGTTGAGCATAAAGTTAACGCGGCGCGGTGCATGGCTAGGGCGCACACGAGCTTCCACACGTAACTCATAATCTGGGCTTTTTAGCTTCTCCATATCCAGCGACTGAGCAACATCGCGTTTGATGATTGTCCACCAGATATTATGTTGATCTTTAACTGCATCGACTTGCATACGCGCAAAACCATCCATTGGTAAAAATTTCAACTGCGCATTGCCGTCACCAGTGAAGGTTTGCCAGCCATCCACTGATCTATTATTAAAGTCGTCAAAAAAGTCAGCGTAGCAAAGTGGTGTGATACTGAGTAGCCCGCCTAGCAGTATGGTTTTTATATTAATATCATGCATGGTGATACCTCTTGAGTGATGAGGCATGGAGCTTAAACGTGCTTAAACTAAAATACCACGCGCAGGCTCCTGTGCTAATAATTCTTTACATTAGAAGATGTTGGCAATAGTTTCTGGTAGCTCATAACTACACTTTTGATTCAAAACTAAACTTTTTATTCATAACTACCCTATGGCTTTGCAGATATCGTTTACTTTTTTGATTTTCTTTTTATCGATATCAATGAATATTTCTTTATCGGCAATATAGAGTTTTGATACTGAGACCAAGCTCTTTTTTGTTATTTTCCTGACTTAAGCTTTAAAATTGTTTCGGCGAAATTCGGATGGAGATACGCCGGTACTTTTTTTGAAAGTACGATTGAAGAAACTTGGCCAGTTGTATCCGCAAGCGTAGGCAATTTCGCTAATTGACAAAGGCGTAGAGCGAAGCAGGTATTTTGATTTCTCCAGACGCGCATGTTGGATGTATTGAGTTAGGGTAATTCCAAAGCAGATTTTAAATTGTTCGCAGAACCTGGATCGCGATAGGCCTGCTTGATGGTGCAATTCGGGTATATCAATGTTGGAGGATAGGTTGGAATGGATGTAGTCCAAGGTTTTAGAAAACTTTCTTATCAAGATATTCTTTTTCTGGTTTAGATATAGGTCTTGTGACTTAAGCTTCGCCGCAAAATGCGACATCAAATGTAAAAAAACTCCCTGACAAATAATATCGTTTCCTGTTCCAGTGGACTGAAGTAAATCCTCCATCTCCAGCAACAATTTCCCTGCTTCCAAGTTTCCCTCAAGTTTTACCACTTCCCCAGATGATTCCAACAAGGATTTTAAATCAAACCACCCTGGCGGTATCTGCTCAACAATGAGAGGAGAAAAATATACGACTATGAGCCCCCGATTGTTTTTGTTATCAAAAACCGGGTGATGGTAGGTATTGCCGGGTATTAAAAACATATCGCCTGAGCAAAAAGGATGTGCTACTCCATCCATCAGCATCACCCCATTATCCCAAGGCATAAAACAAACCTCAGCCTCAGGATGCTGATGAATACATTCTGGAATATGCACTCCTCTGTCGTACTTGCGAGCAACAAACGGCATAGGCTCGTTGCCTTTAAGAATGTTGACCTTCAGGTGGTGCAACCCTTTCTTGATGGGGGAGATTTGGCTGGTAGTCATGGCAATGAATGTCGGTTAATGCACGAGCCCTCGATGCAAAGTTGGGATACGAGTGCAAGCCTTTGGGTAAAGAGTGAAAGCTTATTGGCTTTGTTCTGAATAAGATACTCCATCTTTGTAAAGGGAGAAAACTATGAAGTTACGAAATCTTACATTAATGTTTTTGTGCCTGCTTGCAGCCGCAGCGCACGCAAAGGCTACCTTCGAAGAAAAGGTGATTCCATTTAACTCCGATTTTTGGGATCTTAAAAAAGCGAAGGTTGAAAATATTGACGGACGCCAATCCATTACAGGTACCGCTGTGTTGAATGTAGATACCTTTGAAAATGGCATTATTGAAATGGAACTTAAAACCGATAGTACGCGTGCATTTCCCGGTGTGACTTTTCGCGATGACGCCGTCGGAAATGGTGAAAGTATTTACGTACGGCCACACCGTTCGGGTCAGCCCGACGCAATTCAATATGCGCCAATCTTTAATAACCAAACAGGCTGGCAGCTATATTACGGCAAAGGCTACACTGCTAGTCTAAACATACCGAGCAATCAATGGATGACGTTGCGTATTGAAGTTAAAGATTTTAACGCGCGTGTTTTTCTCAATGATATGAATTCGCCGGTATTGTTAATCTCCACCTTAAAAGGTAGGTCGGGACCCGGCAGGGTTGCGATTAGCGACGGAGGAAAAGGCGTTTACCTGGCAAACTTCCGCATGAAAAAAACATCGGATTTGCACTTTCCAGAAACGGCTGCCGAATCAAGATCCGATGGTTTACTAAACTGGCATATATCCGAGTCGCTCGCGGTGGATGATCCAGCGAGAAAAAATTTATCGTCCCTAAATGCAAAGAATACTAAATGGAAACCAGTTGAACTTGAGCCTTCCGGGCTTGTTAATCTATCGCGCTATTTAACGCTTGTGAACGGTCAACCAAGTTCGGTTTATGCGAAAGCGATTCTAAAATCCAATAAGAAAAAAAGAGTTAAACTTGAGTTTGGTTATAGCGACGATATAACAATCTTCCATAATAGGAACGCTATCTACTCGGGAAAAGCAGGCTTCCGCTCCCGCGAACCACAGTTTAACGGCTTGGTCGGCTACAACGATGCGATTTATCTTGATTTAGATAAAGGTGAGAATGAAATTCTTCTGCACCTGACTGAAAATTTTGGTGGCTGGGGATTTATGATGCGCAGCGTTCCATTGTTATAAGTTCCACTCGTCCCCCGTTCGTCACTGTCGGAAAACAAATCCACCTAATCAACATTAATTTTATTTATTCAATAATTCTCTGCACATCCACCGAAACAAATAATTGCGGTGAGTGGCCACCACCAAAGATCACGCCTTTAAGCGGCGTAACATCGGAATAATCTCTGCCCCAAGCGGTGGTAATGTGTTGCTCGCCAGTCACTTTATTATTGGTAGGGTCAAATTCAAACCAGCCTTCGCCGGGGGAATAAACCGCAAACCATGCGTGTGTTGCATCGGCACCAATTAACTTTTCTTCACCGGGCGGCGGCAGCGTTTCTAAATAGCCGCTGACATAACGCGCTGGGTAGCCAAGTGAACGCAAGCAGCCAATTGCAAAGTGCGCAAAATCCTGACACACACCGCGCTTATGTTTGAACACTTCTGCGAGCGGTGTAGCGATATCCGAAAACTCTGGGTCATAGGTGAAGTCAGTAAAAATACGCTGGGTTAAATCCATTACTGCCGATAAGAAAGGGCGATCTTCAGAAAAAGAAGGCGCAGCATAATCTGCCAAATATTGTTGCGATTGCACCATCAGCGAATCCAACATAAATTCGCGCGCATTTACGCAGTCAATGCTTTTGGTATTTTCTAATAGGTATTTTACGTAGCTACAGGGGTTGCCAAAATCCAGGTTAATATTGGTTTCAACATCTTTAACCTCAATGGTGCTGGTGATGCTGAGTTCTAATTCGCTGTGATCTTTTTCAATGGAGAATTGCAAGAACTGATTACCAAAACAATCGGTGCGCGTGTTGTGAGTGGTGGCCATGGGCGATATTTTTATATCGACATTCGCAACTTGCTGGGTCGCGGTATTGCGCGGCAACACGTAAGCGATATTGTAACAGTTACTTACGGAGAGAGCGTATTTATAGCAAGTGCTATGGCGAACTCGATATTTCATAGTGAATATTTACTCATAGCCGCGCTTACGCATTTTATAAGAAGTGTCTTTATAAGTGATCTTGCCACTCAGTATTTTTCACTAATAGCTGCGGGCCCTGAGCGTGATCAAAATAGCGCTGACTAATAGCTTTGGCCGCACTGCCAATTAAATATTGTACCCGCGCCAAAATTTGATCCAAATTCTGGCGCACACCTGTTTCAGCTTTCGCTAAATCTTTCACATCACTCAATTTAAGCGCAGTAATCGCCTCTAACAAAAATTTGTTTTCTGCATTCAGCGTTTCTTTATTGCCGGGTAAATCGGCAAAGTGCATTGCCAATTCTTCAACTTGGAACAATAAAGAACGAGGGTTATTGGCATTGAGCAAAATCATCTCTAAACCGTTTTCTATATTTACACCACTTTGGTAACGGCGACGATAAGAAATTAATGCTTCACCGCATAAGAGCGCCGTTTCCACTAAAACTTCTTGCTCAACATCTTCAAATTTGCTGGTAAGCATAGAGCGCAAGCCGCTCACAATTTGCAGCGCGCGCTCCATACGGCGCCCCATTTCCATAAAGTGCCAGCCGTTGCCGCGAATCATACTCTCGTGAATTAAACCCGCAAAAGCGAGTAATGCCGTCACTAAAGGGGCAAGCGCTTCTTCTGGCGCAGAGAGCCCCGCAGGTTTTAAGTTTGCTTTTAATGTATCCAGCTCATCGCCAATATTATTGATGATGCGCTGGGTATCGCTGGACAATTGTTCTTTAACTTGCTCTGCCGCTTTAATCATAGCGATTAAATTATTGGCGACACTGCCGATACGGTTCTGATCCAAAATAATTGAAATCATTTCAGGTTCAGGATTATTTAAGAGTTCTTTTTCAAAACTGGAGAAGCCAGGATAGGTTGAGGTGACATCCGTTACCGCTTTTAGCAAAGTGCGACAAATTGCATCAGGCAGGGTTTCAGTTTTGTTGAGTTGAAGAAACACAGTACGCAACATGCGCAAGGCAGATTCTGCGCGTTCGGCATAACGTCCCATCCAAAATAAATTTTCTACTACACGGCTGGGCAACTCGCCCACACTTTCTTGCGCTTGCTGATTTTCAGGTGTGCGCAAAGTGATATGTTTTTCAGGTTCCGATGCTAGTACCCAAGTATCTTTTGAAACCGAACCGCGCTGATTGGAAATAATTTTTTTGTCAGCATCCAAATTAACGCGCGTTAAGCCGCCGGGCAAAACCGCATAAGAGGTTTCACTGGCTACCGCAAAAGTACGCAAGATAGATGCGCGCGGCGCAAAATTGCCTTGGTGC
>CAUOQW010000010.1:0-15541 GCA_963506825.1 uncultured Cellvibrio sp. | reverse complement strand
TGGGACGTTCGCGGGATAAGTTGCGCGCCTTGCAATTGCTATCGCGCAAAGGCATTGGTCTGCCCAAGACCAGTTTTGCCTACAATGTTCACGACACTAAGGAGTTGATTAAGCTTGTTGGTGGCGCACCATTGGTGCTTAAACTCTGCGAGGGCACCCAAGGCCGAGGGATTGTATTGGCCGAGACGTCCAAGGCCGCAGAGAGCGTAATTGAAGCTTTCCGCGAGCTGCGCGCCGAGTTTCTGGTGCAAGAGTTTATTAAAGAGGCCAATGGCAGCGATGTTCGCTGTTTTGTGGTTGGCGGAAAAATTGTTGCCGCTATGCAGCGCACCGCGCAAGAGGGTGAATTTCGCTCTAACTTACACCGCGGTGGCAGTGCAAAAGTGACCAAGCTCACCCCCGCCGAACGCACCACTGCTATCAAGGCGGCGCAAACTATGGGCCTGCAAGTAGCTGGTGTGGATTTGTTGCGATCCAGTCGGGGGCCTTTGGTGATGGAGGTAAACTCTTCGCCAGGTTTGGAAGGCATTGAAGCTACTACCAAGAAAAATATCGCCGATATGATTGTGGCGTTTATCGAAGAAAACGCGCGCCCCAATAATAATAAAACCAAGGGCAGGGGTTGATCGCTTTAGGTTGCTGAGGCTATCGCTTTTTATACTCTCAAGTTAATCGAAGAGGTTACTCTTCCTGAGTAATTTCTTTTGATTTGAATCGTTCGCTAACTTTCCCGCTCACCGCCCAAGCTATACAAGCTCCCCATGCAACAAAAGAAAATCCTGCTGGAATATTCACAATGAAAATCTTTTTTAGATGTTTTCGGTTAAAGAAGATGGCGAGCAGTGTCGGGATAAACCAAATGATAAAGGTTAAGGGAATAACGATCAGCCATACACCTAGGCTTGCGGTTGCTAGTTGTTGATAAATGTTGGTTAAGAATTCCATGGTGCAGCCTCTGAATATAAAATTTACCGCTCGTTGATTTGCTATTAAATCCCACCAAACAACTGCCGCAATACCTGAACTTGGCGACGGCTCACTTCCACCTCTTCGCCGTTATGCATAAGTGCCAACATGCTACCTGCTGATAAACCCGGTTCTAATTCTTTAATCGCACTCACGCGAATAATATCCGCGCGGCTGGCTTTAAAAAATTGTTGCGGGTCTAAACGCAATTCAATTTTTGAGAGGGAACTGTGCAAAAAACTTTTGCCATAGGGCGTATAGACTGCGCTGTGGTTGCCAACGCTTTCGAAGCGGCTGATTTCACTTAGGCGAACGATGCGACTCGTA
The DNA here is from genome assembly GCA_963506825.1 of uncultured Cellvibrio sp. Taxonomy (GTDB): domain Bacteria; phylum Pseudomonadota; class Gammaproteobacteria; order Pseudomonadales; family Cellvibrionaceae; genus Cellvibrio. The sequence continues at coordinate 14,248 of CAUOQW010000010.1, read as the reverse complement.
TCGCCAAATTTTAATAAGAGCCCATGGCTTTCAGGTAAATAATTGGCGGTCTGGGTTTTATTGTTTGGTTTTTCTGCTAGTCGCTCCAGGGTTTTGTGCAAGCGCTCGGGGGCGAGTGGCTTTACTAAATAATCCAAGGCATTTAATTCAAAAGCATCCAAGGCGTAGCTATCAAAAGCGGTACAAAATACAAATTGCAATTCCGGGTTTAGCGTTGCTGCCAACTCAAGCCCGCTTGTGCCCGGCATTTGAATATCTAAAAAAACCAAATCTATATCTGATTCTGCCAAGAGAGCTATTGATTCGTCAGCATTTGTCGCTTCTGCAAGAATATGTATTTGTGGGTGCGCACTTAATAAACGTTTCAATTCAGCGCGGGCGAGGCGCTCGTCATCAACTATGAGGGTTTTGATCATCGACCAGCTCCATGCACAACTCGAAACGGTGTTCGGTTTTTTTATAATGTAGTTGATGCAGCGGCGATAATAACTGCAAACGCTGCTGCAAATTCGCAAGGCCGGTATGAGTGCTCACCGCTTTAGATTCTGCCGCCAGACTATTATTAACACAGAGCTGCCAATGACCAGCTTGAGAGCGGCGGCTAATGATTTCTATAGTACCGGTTTGGCTATTGGGGCTAATGCCATGCTTAATCGCATTTTCAACCAAGGTTAACAGGCAGAGCGTAGGTAGTTGTTGCTGCCATAGAGTGGGATCAAAATCCGTTTTCAATTGCAAGCGTTGTTCTAAACGAACTTGCTCAATTTCCAAGTAACGCTTGGCAATTTCCCATTCGTCTTCAAACGTCGATATCGGTTTTAAATTGGCTTGCAGGTGCACGCGAAAAAGTTCTGATAATTGCGTTAGCGTGTGCGCCGCTTTTTCTTGATCCTCAAAAATTAATGCGCGAATGCTGTTGAGCGAATTGAATAAAAAATGCGGATTCAGCTGATTAGTAAGCTGCTGTAATTGTGCTTCACGCATTTGGTGTTGAATTTGTTTTTTGCTGACCAGTGTGTGCCAAAATACATAGGGCAGGCTCCACAGCCAATACATAATGGATTGATTGATACCGCCCACTAAAATTAAGGTAGGTACAGTCATGGTCATGGTAAGTTTTTTCTTGGCGTCGTTCGGGTCTTGAACGGTGATATTGGTGAAATCAATATTGCCAAAGAGGGATTGTTTGTAAATTTGTAATGAAATAAACACGACAGTGATACCCAGCGCAAATGCATAGAGCGCAAATTTCAATATGTTCCAGCCAAACCGCCCCTGTGGCAGCACATTTAACTTTAGATAGGGTCTAATAAGAAAATGGCTGGAGGCTATAAATAAAAATGTTTCAGTGGCGGCACGAAAGATCATTGCAGGCAAAAACTGAGCGTGCTCAGTGCGAAACATGGTGTGCGCCATAATAGTAAACCCCAAGAAGTACACCGCCGTAAGCGTAGCCATAACAATTTTGTAGCTGCGGCTGCAGTGGAAACTAATCTCCCAGTAGGGCTTTATTTTTGCCAACAACTTATTCACGCTCACATTCACCAATTCAAAAAATTATTCGTAACGTAGTGATTCAATAGGGTCGAGATTTGCTGCTTTGGCAGCAGGCACAATTCCAAATACAATACCAATGAATGCTGAGAATCCCACCGAAATAGCTACCGCCCACCAAGGTACATGGGCTGGCGGGAAGTTGGGAATCATGGCCGCTAAACCCATGCCTAAGGCATAGCCAATAATTAAACCTATTAGGCCGCCAAGTAAGCAAAGCACTAAAGACTCCATTAAAAATTGCAGCAAAATATAATGACGCTTTGCACCAATAGCTTTACAAATACCAATTTCGCGGGTGCGCTCAGTGACCGATACCAGCATGATATTCATAATACCTATGCCACCCACCAATAATGAAATACTGACTATGCCGCCCATTACCAAGGTCACTGCTGAGGTGATTTTAGAGAAGGATTCTTTTAATTGTTCTGAGGACTGAATTTTAAAATCGTCGTTGCCGTTTTTAATGCGGTGTGACTGCCGCAAGAGTTTGCGGATTTTTTCGGTTACGGTTTCCATCTCATCCAAATGAGTAACGGTCAATTGAATTTGAATATCCACTTGGGTTTGGTTGCCATTTAAGCTTTGCATAGTGCTGTAGGGGAGTAGCACTATATCGTCTTGTTTAAACCCCAGCATTTCACCTTTGGGTTCTGCAAGGCCAATAATTTTTACCCATTCAGAGTTAATTTCAATAAATTCGCCAACAGGGTTTTCAGGCAGCAATAAATTGTCGCGCACTTGTGTTCCAATAACACACACACGGCGACGTGTTTGATTGTCGCTCTCGGATAAAAAGCGCCCCTTTTGAATAAATAACTGGTTCACTTGTTGGTAACTATTAGTGGTGCCAATCACGCGTCCGGTGGTGGATTTGGCACCGAAGCGCACTACGCTGGTGAAACGTGATGCCAGCATAGGTGTAATGGATTCAATTCCCTCGGTACGGTCAGTAATAAGTTGTAAATCATCAGCAGTAATGCGCCCAAAGCGGCCTTTCATTTGGTCTTCAAATGATGTGTAGGAATAAACCGACAAGCTGTTTGCTCCTAAACCTTCAAACTGTTGACCAATGCTATGACTCAAACCCTGCACAATAGAAACGGTGGCAATCACTGAGGCCACACCAATAATAATGCCGAGTGTGGTGAGTATGCTGCGAAACCCGTGAGCTTTAATGGAGATAAGCGCCGAGCGTAAACATTCAATAAATGTGAACACAATTTATTCCTATTTTTGTAATGCCTGTCTGTTACACCGCTCACCCTGAGCGCGAAGCAGTCGAAGGGTTAGAGCTTTAAACCCTTCGACAGGCTCAGGGCGAGCGGTAAAATCAATCTTGCTAATTTAATGTTTTTTTTCGTTGAAATAATCGTCTGCCAATTTTCCATCCTGCATGCGTACTACTCTATGGCAATGGCGCGCAATTTCTGGCTCGTGGGTTACCATCACAATCGTGTTGCCTTCGTTATGTAATTCATCAAACAATTTCATAATGTCGGCAGTGGTGGTGGAGTCCAAGTTTCCGGTAGGCTCGTCGGCCAATAAAATAGAAGGATTGGTGACCAGCGCGCGCGCAATAGCCACACGCTGGCGTTGCCCGCCGGATAATTGATTGGGTAAATGGTGCATGCGGTCGGCAAGCCCCACGCGTTTTAATACGGCACTTGCCGCTTGCTCACGGGCTTTTAATGCCATACCGCGATAAATCAGCGGTTGCATAACATTGCCCAGTGCAGATAAACGCGGCAGCAAATTAAAACTCTGAAAAATAAAACCTACTTCGCGGTTGCGAATATCCGCCAATTCATCTTGATTAAGTTGGCTGACATCGCGATTGTTTAATAAGTAGGAACCGCTGCTGGGTTTATCTAGCGCACCTAAAATATTCATCATGGTGGATTTGCCCGAACCCGATGAGCCCGTAAAGGCAACGTATTCATTGGCGGAAATCGTAAGACTAATACCGTCAAGAGCGTGTACGGTTTCTTGCCCCATTACATAATGTTTAGCGATATTGTTGAGAACAATAAGTGACATAGTTATTTACCGTCACTTTTATTGTCGGCGCTGCTTGAGTTTTTACTGTCTGCTTTTTTATCTGCCGTTTTTTTATCTTGCGATTTTTTTTCTTCTAGGGTAATCGTTTCGCCATCTTTTAAGTAACGCAAAATTCGATCTGGGCCGAGAATGATTTTATCACCCAGTTTTAAATCATCTTTATTGGCGCTGGTGATTTCCTGATACTCATCATCCGATAAGCCCAAAGTCACAGTGACTCTGCGCGCTTTGTTGTTATTAGCAACAAAAATATAGTTGGTCGTAGCTTTCACGGAGCTATTTTTACTTTCATCTATATCTGTTTTCTTTTCATCCGATTTCTTTTCGTCATCATGCTGCGCAACTATGGCTTGAATGGGTACGGCGAGCTTGCTGGTTTCGCCACTGGTAAAAATTTCTGCGCGGGCTGACATTCCCGGCCACAACTTAATATTTTTAGTGTCTTCAAAACGAATTTTTACTGCAAAACTTAAACCGCTGCGGCCAACGGCTACTTTTGCCGTTTCAGCAATAAATGCGACTGTGCCATTAATGGGTTGATCTGAGTGTGCAATTGCAACAACTTCTGCGCGTTGGCCAACGGCTACGTTGGTAATGTCCGCTTCATCCACATTGACTTCGGCATGCAAACTGGCGGGGTTGGCAATGGTCATTAAACTGGATGCCGCAAAATTCATAGTGCCGGCAATCGCCGTTTCACCCACTTTAATCGTGAGCGAAGTCACTACGCCATCAATGGGTGAATAGGCGCGGGTTTTTGCCAAATTATTTTTGGCTTGTGCTAATTGCGCTTCAGCTTGAATTAATTGTTCGCGGCCAGATTTTACTTGGAAATCTGCGCTGGCTACTTCGAGGCTTATCGCATCAAAGGTTTGTGGGTCAATTAATTTTTTATCGAACAGCACTTTTTTACGCTGCCATTGTGCAAGCAGGTTTTGATAATTGGATTGCAAGCGCTCAATGGCAATTTTTTGCATGCGTACTGCGGCTTGGTTTTGTTCGGTGGCAGAAATATAGGCTTCATCGTCTATTTGTAACAGCAATTGACCTTTACTGACCTTGTCTCCTTCTTTAACAAAAATACTTTTCACCTTGCCAATCACTTCGGTGCTGAGCTGTACTTTTTCTTCGTGGTTTAAATTTCCTGATGCAATAATGGACGCTTTAATGGCGTGATTGGCCAGAGCCTCTACTTCTACTTTTTTAACACTGTCGCCGCTGGTCAATTTTTTAACCACCGGAACACCAATAATTAAACAAAGTATCACGGCGATAATAATTGGTTTTTTCATAAACGGAGACCAAAAAAGAAATAAGAAAAATCAACATGGAAAGTAGAAAAAAGCCGGTGCATGGCACCGGCAAATCAGGGTTTATTTAATTAGCTCAGGGCTATAGCTGTCCAAATGCCGTAAATAATAAGGCTAGGTGCTAACACAATTGCTGCAGATTTACCCAGTGATTTTCCAGTCCATTGGCTAAAGCCAAACACCATTAATGCCATGCTCCAAATCATCATAGGGTCCCACGCGTTTAAGGGGCCAAATAAAGGATCACTTGGCACAAGGTGCAAAAATAAACTATTAAAACTAATTGGATTAAGGGCTTCGAGTGTAATTTGACCATTGCTAGCCAGCATTACATTGATGAGTGATGCAAGTGATGTAAAGATTGAAGGAATAGAGCTCCAGCAGATAAATGAAAACCAGGCTTTGAAGCCGAGGTTATCGCTATCCAAGAGTTTATTAACCAACATTAAATAGGCGGCCATAATCGAATAAAAAACCGAAATGCCGATCACTAATCCTGCGACTGAGCTACCGCCCATAACTGTGGGTGACATCATACTCATTCCCTTGCGCATAGCTTCGCGGTCAGCGTCACTTTTACCGGCTGTTTGCGCATTTACCATTTGCTCAATCATCCAAGCAAAATCTACGGTCGCATAAAAATAAACCATGCCGCAAATCGCCGCCGCAAGAATTAGCCCCAACGGGAAAAGCACACTGGGTTTTTCTTTAATAGCGGGGAAGGCCAGTTTAGGGGCGGTAATGATATTGATGAGATTGTTGGTGTTAGATACTGACTGTGTCATGCGAGACTCCTTCTTAAAAAGTTATGTTTTTATAAATGGACTAAAGGCTAGCTGCCGCATAATCCATGTGTATTATTACACTAATACACAATCTTTGGGATTGCAAATAGTTTGTGAGTGATGGCGGCCTAAGCTTAACCTAATAGCTAGCTGAGTGATGTATCAATAGTTTAAGCAGCTAATCGTTTTGCGATACTGGAAAAATGATAAAAGGGGATGGGGCGTGCTAAGAGGGCATAAAAGTGGCTGAATGGTTGCGCCGCTATCGTGTGAGGACGATCAGCGGCTTTAATAAATGCTGGGGAAATTAATTAAGCACCGAGCTTATAGTTTTCCAGCGGTATGACAGTGCCATCGAAACAGAAGCGGCCACCGTGGAAGTGACTTTCAAATTGTTTGGGCGACATAGGTTTGGCGTAGAGGAAACCTTGCGCTTGGTCGCAGCCGCATTGGCGCAACCAATCCGCTTGATGCTGGGTTTCTACGCCTTCTGCAACTACTCGCAATTGCATACTGTGCGCTAAACCGATAATGGTTTTGGTGATGGCGGCATCGTTCATATCATCGTGAATATCATTCACAAAGCTGCGGTCGATTTTTAATTTCTGGATAGGGAAGCGCTGTAAGTAAGCGAGCGATGAATAACCGGTACCGAAATCGTCAATCGCTAAAAACATGCCCATTTGGTTGAGCTGATTTAATTGATTAATAGTTTCGCCTGCGTGTTCCATGGCGCAGCTTTCGGTAATTTCCAGTTCTAAATATTCTGCCGCTAAATGAGTCTCGCGCAGAATAGCTTCCACTTTGCCGGGAAAATTCTTTTGGCGGAATTGGCGTGGCGATAGGTTAACGGCAATTTTCCCCACACGTTTACCGGCATCTAGCCAGAGTTTTTGCTGACGGCAAGCCTCGCGCAATACCCATTCACCAATCGGAACAATTAAGCCAGTTTCTTCCGCGAGCGGAATAAAATGCGCTGGCGATACCAGGCCGCGATCTGGATGTTGCCAGCGCACTAAGGCTTCAACGCCCATTAAATCGCCGGTCTTTAAATCAATTTGCGGTTGGTAGTGCAGAGTGAACTGATTTTGTTCGAGTGCGCGGCGCAAATCATTCTCTAACAACAAATAATTTACCGCCGTGGCATTCATGCCCTTGGTGTAGAACTGACAATTGTTTTTACCGGCTTCTTTCGCTTTGTACATGGCGATATCGGCGTGCTTAAGCAGTTCATCGGTTACTTCGCCGTCATTCGGGAAAATACTGACGCCTATGCTGACGGTAGAAGTAATTTCATGGCCGCTGATTTCCATAGGGCGCGCGAGAGTGACCAAAAGTTTGTTGGCAACGAACATCACATCTTCAAGATCGTGTACGCCTTCCAGTACCACCACAAATTCATCACCACCTAAACGCGCCACTGTATCCATATCGCGCACACCTTCGTTCAGGCGCATAGCAATGGCTTTTAACATTAGGTCGCCAGCGTCGTGGCCGAGGCTATCGTTGATATTTTTAAAGCGGTCGATATCGAGCAGCATAAGCGCGACTTTGGAATTGCCGCGACGCGCACGGGCAAGGCCGTGATATATGCGGTCGTAAAACAATGAGCGATTAGGTAGGCCAGTGAGCGAGTCGTGAAAGGCCATGTAATTGAGGCGCGATTGCTGTTCGCGCAGGGCATTTTCAGCCAGCTTGCGTTCGGAAATGTCGGTGCCAATGGTACACACGCCAAAGACGCGATTCTCTTTAGAGCGCAGCGGAAATTTCACCATTAAATAGGTGTGCATGCTGCCGTCTTTGTGCATTAAATCTAATTCAACTTCGAAGGTTTGCTGCTTGGTTTTAGTCGCGGCGTCTATATCGCAAATAGATTGCGCAACATCCTTGGGGTAAACATCGAACACATTTTTACCCACAAACCCACTCTCATCGATATTCGCCATGTGCTTAAAATGATCGCTGGCGAGTACGACGTTACCGTCCAAATCTTTTACCGAAATTAATGCCGGTGAGTAACGCAGAATGGCGTTGAGATAAGTTTCGCTGGCCCAGAGCGCTTGCTCTGCCAAACGGAAGCGCTCGGATTGTTCTTCGTGGTGCCACATATCAATGACTTGGCGAACTAATAGCGAGCTAAAAGTCCACACCGAATCCAGCTCATTAACGCTTTGAATAAGTTGCGCTAAACCCTGTTCTGCCTCCATGTAGAAAACTGCAATGGTTTTGTCGTTTTCTAAAATAGGATGGAGGTAGCAGGCTTTGCAGCCTTTTTGAGTGAACATGGCACCCAGTAATTGGATTTGAGCGCTATCCAAAGCTTGCGGTTTACCACTATCAAAGACTTGATGTATGTGCTGATGGGGAAGGTAATTCAGGCGGTTGAGCGAGGTGGTAATACCGCTCACCAATAATTCGGAGTCTTGCTGCGCGGCAATGGCTTCAACATAAAGATGGCTATCGCGCTCAACGACGAGTACGGCGCGGCTGATAACGGCCTTAGCGACAACCAGTTTAACGAGTCGCTCAGCGATTTCTTTGTGATTTAAATTGGTAAAAAGTTGCTGGAATTTTTTTATCAATTCCACCGCATTGTTTTTATTCTGCATAGCTGCCCACTAGGGGTGATTGTTGAGTCATGGGAAATCCGCAAGCTCTTATCACTTAATACATAAATAGTGATAGCCGCGCGCATCTAACATTCCCGAAACAGAATGTTGTGCTACTCAAAGGGCTGTTCAGAGATTGCAAACAGTCATTGGCGGCCTAGCTACCTTGCAAACAGTTTCAAGGCAAATACTCCGATGGCCTTACTCCAATCTTTCCTGCTGTAGATTCATGGTCTACAGTTTATATAGCTTTTCCTCATCATAAACAAAAACGATAGGTATGTCTGTAATAAAAGGCAAAGATAAGGTATTCGGTTACGTTGCGAAACACTGGGCTAAAAACTGTATAAAAAACAATCTGAATGCCAAGTTGTAAATCTTATCTATACTAAGTTTGAGTTAAAAGTTGCTGATTAATAGTCAGCTATTGAGTTTCCACCTGCTGTTAATAACAAAATATAGGTTCGGAGGCGCCAAATGAGGCGTAAGGTGCCCTTTTTGGGCGAAGAAAACTTGACGCGAGCAACTGATGAAGAGACTCAGGCGAAGCGGGCTCGCGGTCATTTAATTGATGATGTGCTTAGTACGCATAAGCAGCCCAGCACTTGGGACGATCACGTTGCCGAAAGTTATGTTGATCCTTTCGCGCCCCCTCCTAAATCAGCTCGCCCACAGACTCAAGCCACAGCGCCCAAACCAGCACGCCCTAAGACTGTACCTGTTACACCCGGCCCCGTACTTAAGAAAGCGGTTATTGAAAGCAGTTATTCAGACGCGAATATGGCAACTATAGATTGGTTGCCCATCAACAGCGGCCATGGTTTGCGCATTAATATCTCTGGCAATTTGGATCAAAACCTACGCAATGAATGGCGTCGACTGTTAGAAGAAACAGAAGCGAATGGCATAGGTCAATTTGAATTTAATTTTACGGAAGCTCCTACCCTAACGCTCACAGGCTTGGGCATGTTGTTGCTATTTAAAGAGCAGAAAGGCTCTGATCGCGGTGATATAAAGCTGTGTCACTGCAATAAAGAAGTTTGGCAAATGCTGCAGTGGACGGGGATGGATAAGTACTTCACGATTCAAGGTAAGCCAAATACTTAATTAAATAAGCGATATGCAAAAACGCCCGAGTTTATAGCTCGGGCGTTTTTGTTTTGTGGTACTGAATAATTAAATGCTTTTTAGTACTTCAATCATGCGTTGCATCTGTTCATCAGTGCCAATGGTAATGCGCAAGAACTCGTTAACGCGTGGCGCACTAAAATAGCGAACCAGAATTTTATGCTCACGCAATTTTTGCGCAAGCTCGGCGGCATTATTGCCAGCGGGTTTGGCAAATACAAAGTTTGCTTGCGAGGGTAAAACGCTGAAGCCTAAAGCTTCTAACTCTTTAACCGTCCACTCGCGGGTGGCGATAATTTTATCGCGACAGGCTTTGAAATAAACATCATCTTCAAAAGCGGCGATAGTTGCCGCTTCCGCCAAACGATCAAGTGGATAAGAGTTAAACGAGTTTTTTACACGATCTAAAGCGGTAATTAACTCTATATTGCCCACCGCAAAACCTACGCGCATACCTGCGAGCGAGCGCGACTTGGACAGTGTTTGCACTACCAATAGATTAGGGTATTTATTTACCAAGCTAATCGCGGTTTCGCCGCCAAAATCAATATAGGCTTCATCCACAATAACGACAGTTTCAGTGTTTTTTTGCAGCAATGTTTCAATATCGGCGAGCGGCTTGCCAATCGCGGTGGGTGCATTGGGGTTGGGGAAAATAATCCCGCCATTGTGCTGGCTGTTGTAGTCGCTAAAGTCAATGGTGAAATCATCGCGCAGCGCAATGGTTTCAAAGTTGATACCAAACAATTTGCAGTACACCGGATAAAAACTGTAGCTAATATCGGGGAACAACAAAGGCTTGGCTTGTTGAAAGAATGCCATGAAGGCTAAGCCTAAAACTTCATCGCTACCATTGCCCACAAACACTTGCTCGGCATTAATGCCGTGGTAGGCCGCGATAGTATTTTTAAGCTTCTTGGAATTGGGGTCTGGGTAGAGGCGCAAACGGTCGATGGCGTCATGGGTCATCAATTTGATTACTTCAGGCGAGGGCGGGTAGGGGCTCTCGTTGGTATTCAACTTGATTAAACCATCTATTTGCGGCTGCTCACCGGGCACATAAGGCTCCAGTTCACGCACCACCTGACTCCAAAACTTCGACATGATTGCTCCTCAAAGCAGCTAAAACAAAACGGGCGAAAAGGCCGAGCAGTATAACCTTAAGCGCGCGTTTTCTTACAGGCTTTGGGGATTATTCCTGCCAGCGCTTGAGCAAAATACTGGCGTTTACTCCACCAAAGCCAAAGCCGTTGGAGAGTGCGTGCTCAATGGCAGTTCTACGTGCAACGCCGCTAACAATATCAATTCCGTGAGCGGCTTCATCGGGATTTTCCAAATTCAAGGTAGGTGGAATAATTTGATCGCGCAGGGCTAAGGCCGTAAAAATCGCTTCAATCCCACCCGCTGCACCCAGTAAATGACCGGTAGCGGATTTGGTGGAGGTGACTGCCAAGCCGCTGTGCTCTTTAAAACTGCTATTCAGGCCAAATACACCTTTGATTGCCGCTAGCTCCCCTTTATCGCCCACTTGCGTAGAAGTCGCGTGAGCGTTGAGATGTTGAATATCGGACGGTGAAAGCTTGGCTTGGCGCAGGGCGGCAGTCATAGCGCGTTTAGCGCCATCGCCATCTTCTGCACCGGACGTTAAATGATAGGCATCGGCACTGGTGCCATAGCCAATAATTTCAGCAATAGGTTTCGCGCCGCGCGCCAAGGCGTGCTCAAGACTTTCAATCACTAACAGGCCTGCGCCTTCGCCCATTACAAAGCCATCGCGGTCGCGGTCAAAGGGGCGGGAGGCTTGGCTGGGTGTGTCGTTAAAACTGGTGGATAGCGCGCGTGCCGCCGCAAATCCGCCCAAGCTCACCGCGTGAATCGTCGCCTCGGCACCGCCGCAGAGCGCAATCTCCGCTTCACCCGCGCGAATCATACGGGCCGCATCGCCAATTGCTTGTACCCCCGCGGCGCAGGCGGTAACGGGGGCGCCGATTGGCCCTTTAAAACCGTATTTGATGGAGACATGTCCCGCGGCTAGGTTTACCAAAAATGAGGGAATGGTGAAGGGCGAGAGCTTGCGCGCACCGCGGGCATCCATAGTGCGAACCGCATCGGCAATCGCGGGAAAGCCGCCAACACCTGAGGCGATAACGGTCGCGGTTCGGGTTTGTTCTTCTTCACTTGCGGGACTCCACTTGGCTTGCGCAAGCGCTTCGTGTGCGGCGGCTAGCGTGAGCAGAATAAAACGATCCATCTTGCGCTGGTCTTTGGCGCTGACGATTTGATCGGGATCCAAGCCGCCTTCGGGATCTTCAGTAATGCTGGGAACCAATCCGCCAACTTTCACGGGCAGATCCGCGACTATTTCATCGGGCAGTCGGCGCAGGCCAGATTGTCCCGCAAGCAAACGCTGCCAAACCAGTTCAATACCGCAGCCTAGGGGTGAGGCTATGCCCATGCCGGTAATCACAATGCGGGTGGAATTTTGGGTGTTGCTCATAGTAATTCTCGCTGACTTGGTTTTACATGATAATCGTCATTTATAAAATTATATGACGATTATCATGTATACTGTCAATCACTATTTAGTTTGGGGTATGTATCCATGCGCGTTAGCAGAGAGCAAGCGGCAGAGAATCGCGAAAAAATTATCACGATTGCCGCCCAACTTTTTCGTGAGAAAGGGTTTGATGGCATAGGTGTAGCCGATTTAATGAAAGCTGCCGGTTTAACCCACGGCGGCTTTTACGGCCACTTTGATTCCAAAGAAGATTTAATGGCGCAGGCCTGTGAACGCGCTGTGGATGAATTACTGCAAGCAGGTGAGGCTCGTCGTAAAGAGTCGAACGACACGCCGTATATTGCCTTCTTAAAAAATTATTTATCTATCTGCCACCGCGATCACCCCGGTGCAGGTTGCCTAATGGCTGCCCTCGGTGCCGAAGCGGCGCGTCAAAACCCAACAGTGCGCAGTGCGTTTACGCAATCTGCCAAACGTTTGGTTGCTGCTTTAATGGAAATAATCCCTGCAAGCAATAAGAAAAAAGCCCGTGAGAATACACTGCTAACACTTGCCATGTTGGTAGGTGCGCAGACCATTGCGCGTGCGCTGGATGATGAAGAGGCTTCGCAGGAAGTGTTGGCGGTAGTGTTGAAGCGGGCCAAGGATATTGCGTAGGTAAGTTGGTGTCAGGTTACTTGTTAGCGGTCGCTTTATTAAGGCTTGCAAACAGCGCTATAGTTTATGGCAACCTGTGGTTACGGAAACCCATTAAAGGAGTTGAAATATGACATTCCGTCCTTCCTTAATTTTGTTTGATCTCGATGGCACCTTGTTCATCGGTAATCAGGAGATCCCCGGCGCGGTAAGCACCATCGCGCAATTGCGTGAGCAGGGTTTTAAACTGCGTTTTCTCACCAATACCACCACCAAATCTCACAGAGAATTGCTCGCGCAAATGGCGTCGCTCGGTTTTAGTCTTGCGCCTGACGAACTCATTAGCGCACCTGTTGGTGCGCTGCTGGAACTGCAATCCATGCAGCAAAAACTGGATCGCCCCCTGCGTATTTGGCCGGTAGTGGCCGATGCCATAAAGCCAGATTTTGCCGAATTTGAATGGGATGAAACTGCTCCCGATTTTGTTGTATTAGGTGATATTGGCGAGCGTTGGGATTTACCGCTTATTAACAAACTTTTTAATGTAATTCATAGTGGTGCGGAATTAATTGCACTGCACAAAAACCGTTTCTGGCAAACCGAGCAGGGCTTAAAAGCCGATATAGGTTTTTTTGTGGCGGGGCTGGAGTATGTGTGCAGCAAAAACGCGCGGATTATGGGGAAGCCCAACGCCGATTTTTTTCAGCGCGTATTGGATTCCGCAGGCGTCAGTGCCACTGAAACCCTTATGGTGGGAGATGATATCGATAGTGACGTTGGCGGCGCTCAGCTTTTGGGAATGCAAGGCTGTCTGGTGAAAACCGGAAAATTTCGCCAGGCGTATTTTGAGGCGTCAGCCGTAAAGCCTGATTGGGTGCTGGCCAGTGTTGCCGATTTACCAGCAGTGCTTTTGTCTTAGTCGTGTAGCTTAAAGCCCCTTTTTCCAAACTGTCACAATTGCTTTATATACTGGTTTCACATGAGGCAATCAGCGTGATAAATGTGAAAAGGGCTGGGCTAGATGATTTATAGCAATAACAAAAAGCTAATTATCTTGGATGCGGATGGCACCACCATTGATGCCTACAGCGCAATTGAAAAAACCTTTTCGCAGCATGGTATGAACTTGGGCGACGAAGAGAGTTTTCAAAAACGCCACCATATTTTTAAATACTTGGGTGGTATTAAACAATTTCCTGCCAATATCCGCAAAAATATCAGCAAACAAAACCGCAAACAGATTGTGGATACTTTGACTGAGGTATATCGCAATGATGCTATTTTGTATCCGGGCATTGCTGAGTTTATTCGTAAGCTGATAGCTACGCCCGACGTAGTGGTGGGCTTAGTTACCCGCAATATCACTAATGAGCCACTGGAAACTCTGCGCCAAATTTTTAATCGTCACGATGTTAATATTGAAGATTTGGATTTCTTAATTCACGTTCCGCTGGAAGAAAAAAAGACGCAACATTTTCGTGCGGTGCGTGAGCAGTTTGGAATTAACCCCGCGAGGGCGAGTGTGTGTGGGGATGAGAATAAGGATTACGTAGCGGCGATTGCCACGGGTATGCATCCCTATATGGCGTCTTATGGGTTTGAAAGCTTTTTGCGGTTAACCCATAAGTTTGAAATACCTGAGGA
>CAUOQW010000009.1:0-15838 GCA_963506825.1 uncultured Cellvibrio sp. | reverse complement strand
TATCGCGGACTCAGGCAGCTCCCCCAACTGACCGCTTATCGATAAGGATAGTGCACCGCTAATGGCCGTTAAAGGCGTTCTAAATTCGTGGCTGGCGCGGGAAATAAAATCACTTTTTAAACGATCATTCGCTCTTAGTTTTTGCTGCATAATCGCAAGACTGGCGAGTAAAGAATCTGGATATTGCGTTTCGATTTCGGAATCTAAATCCCCACGCGCAATCGCCTGCACAACGTCGGTAGCATAGTGTGGATCGCCACCTAATTGCCGCATAATATTGCGCGCAAATTTTATCGCAATAAGCGCAAACACCAACACAAACAAGAAAACAATCGCAAGCCGCGTATACAGGGCATTTTTGTTGGCCATTATGCGCGAATTCAAAATGCCATCTAATTGATCTACCGTAGCATGAGCATACGCAAAATAACTATTTAATCCCAGCGTAAAGGCGGCATAAAAATCTTCTGCCGCGTAGGACAATTGCTCCGTAGATAAAATTTCACGCTGCGATAAATCAACAATTTTCTGATACTGCGTTTTAATCGCTTCATAGTTATCAGTTAAAGTTATCTGATCCTTTGCGCCAACAACATTCGCGTTAACAACACTTGCCGTTAATTTATTCATTTTAGCGTGGCTCATAAGCAAGAGCGCATTGAGCTGCACACGCTCCTCCGAAGTTATACTACCCTTAGCCAATAGCCCTACACCCAAACCGCGAATTTGACCCAGCATTTCTGTCAACTCAGGTAACTGCACCAAACCGGCTTGGATTAAAAAATAACTCGCGACATCTGGATCTAAATTCAGCTGATAACGCTCTAAAATCACTTGCAAATATTGCAGCTGCTCTGCAATCAGTGCGGTATGTGAATTAAAACTCTCAGTTCCGCTCAATCGTTTCTGCGACACCTTGCGATGCACCTCATGCCACACATTCACTAGGCGCGCAAACTCCTCACGCAGCGCCTGATTGGGATGCTTATCAAAATAAACCTCATAGGCAAAGATGGCACTTTCTAACTCTTCCGCCTTACTTCTACGCTCCTGCAGCGGTACATCAATACCTTCCAGGAAGCGCGCAGACAGCGCCCTATGCTGCTGAGTGCGCTGAATGATATTTAGCATGAGATGCGCCTGCGGTAACCCCTGCCGCTCTTTCGCAGCGAACTCCGAAGCCATATCAACTTGCCCCCAATAGAGCACTGTTGGCAAAGCTATGACTACAACGCAAAGCAGGCCCAGACACGTAAACTTTTTCCATAGCGCTATGCGCTTTAAGCGGGTCACGAACTTCATAAAAATGCCTGATAACTAAGCGACAAAGATAAGATTTTTAAAAATGTTAAACCGAACTGCAAAATACCGCGTATATCATTTCCAAAGCTTAGCCTAGTTTTGTTGAAGAAGTTTTTTGCCAGAAAAAAGTATACCTGTTACAGTTGCGTTACTTAAGCAGTCAGCCCATCCAAAAAACCTTTATAGACAAAACCTCTGCCTACGAAACCTCTACATTTACCTACTTTTAGAGACTAGAAATAAAGGTTAGCGACTAGAGGCTAGTGAGAACCCAATTGCATGAAGAACAAATACCTTTCAGTCAACGCCAATATAGACCCGCTATTCCACCAAGCTAAGCCCGCAACTACCGGTGTACTTTTGGTCAACTTAGGGACACCTGATGCGCCAACCGCGCCGGCGTTGCGCCGCTATCTTGCAGAGTTTTTAGCGGATACCCGCGTCATTGAAATCCCTAAATTTATTTGGATGTTGATTTTGCACGCTATTATTTTGCGTGTACGCCCCAAAAAATCTGCTGCAAAATATGCCAGTATTTGGACCGATGAAGGCTCTCCGCTTTTGGCTATTAGCAAACGCCAAGCAATCGCCATACAGTTAAAATTGGGAAACAGCGCAAACGTAAAACTAGGAATGCGCTATGGCAATCCTTCCATCACCAAAGCGCTACGCGAATTCCAGACCGAAGGTGTGCGCAAAATTATTGTATTGCCGCTCTACCCACAATATGCGGCTGCAACTACCGGCTCCAGTTTTGATGCCATCACGCGCGAACTACAGCAATGGCGCTTTGTCCCGGAATTACATTTTATTAATAATTATTGCGATCAACCGCTCTTTATTGACGCCTTGGCAGCAAGTATTCGAGAAGACTTTAATCTGTACGGTAAGCCTGAAAAATTATTACTGTCCTACCATGGAATGCCAAAACGCAATTTAGCTTTAGGCGATCCCTACTTTTGCCTTTGCCAAAAAACCACGCGCCTAGTCGCAGAAAAATTAGGGCTCCAAAAAGACGAATATCTAACGACCTTTCAATCACGCTTTGGTTATGCCGAATGGCTGCAACCTTACACTGATGCAACCCTGGAAGAGCTTGCGCGCGGCGGAGTAAAGAAGGTCGCGATTATATCCCCAGCGTTTAGCGCTGACTGCCTAGAAACACTGGAAGAATTAGCCGTAGAGAATCGCGAGATTTTTATTCATGCAGGCGGGACAGATTATCGTTACATAGCTGCGCTAAATGACCGCGAAGATCATATTAACGCGCTATTAGAACTGATAAAAAAGCGATTAGCCTAAACGCAAAAAGCCAAGCATAAGCTTGGCTTTTTTGTTTCACGTTTCAGCTAAAAATTATTCAGCGTCTACTTCAACCGCTTTTGCAGCAACTGGGCGACCAACAAGCTCAACATAAGCCATTGGTGCTTTATCGCCAGCACGGAAGCCGCATTTCAACACGCGCAAGTAACCACCTGGGCGAGTGTTGTAACGTGGACCTAATTCACTGAACAACTTACCTACGGCTTCTTTGCTGTTCAAACGAGCAAAAGCAAGACGACGGTTAGCAACGCTATCTACTTTAGCCAAAGTGATCAAAGGCTCTGCAAAACGACGCAGTTCTTTTGCTTTTGGCAAAGTAGTTTTAATCAATTCATGCTCAACCAAAGAAATAACCATGTTGCGGAACATAGCTTTACGGTGAGAAGCATTACGGCCTAATTGACGACCAGCGAGACGATGACGCATGACAAATTTCCTTCAAAAAGGATTGCTAGAAGCAATCTCGTTAACCACCCGCACCGAAGTGAGTTACGGGCGAACTAATAATAAAAAATAAAGCGGGTATCGCCTAAGCAATACCCGCTTTATTCTTCAGTTTTTAATCGTTACGAAGACTAGCCGGTGGCCAGTTTTCTAAACGCATACCGAGCGACAAACCGCGTGAAGCGAGTACGTCTTTGATTTCGGTAAGAGATTTTTTACCCAAGTTTGGCGTCTTCAACAACTCAACTTCAGTACGTTGAATCAAATCGCCAATGTAGTAAATGTTTTCCGCTTTCAAGCAGTTTGCTGAACGTACGGTAAGCTCCAAATCATCCACTGGACGCAAGAGAACAGGATCAATAGCCTCTTCTTTTTGCTCTGGTGCAGATTGTTTTTCGCCTTCCAAATCAACAAACACAGCAAGCTGTTGCTGCAGAATAGTTGCTGCTCGACGGATTGCTTCTTCTGGATCAATAGTACCGTTTGTTTCCAAATCCAATACTAATTTATCCAAATCAGTACGCTGTTCAACACGAGCGTTTTCAACGCTGTATGCCAAACGTTTTACCGGGCTGAAAGAAGCATCGAGTTGCAAGCGACCAATAGCGCGACTTTCATCGTCATCTTTACGACGAGCATCAGCCGGTTGATAACCGCGACCACGAGCAACGGTCAAGCGCATTTTCAATTCGGTATTGCCAGTGATATTCGCAATCACGTGATCTGGATTTTTGATTTCCACATCGTGATCGAGTTGAATATCAGCAGCAGTAACAACGCCTGGGCCTTTTTTGTTCAAAGTAAGAACGGTTTGATCCTTACCGTGCATAACAATGGCAACACCTTTAAGATTCAAGAGAATCTCAATCACATCCTCGCGAACGCCTTCGATGTCACTGTACTCATGCAATACACCTTCGATTTCAGCTTCAACAATAGCGCAACCGGCCATTGAAGAAAGCAAAATACGACGCAAGGCATTGCCGAGTGTATGTCCAAAACCACGCTCCAAAGGCTCCAACACCACACGTGCGTGGGTTGGGCTGCTTTCGGAAACGTCGATATGACGAGGAGTTAAAAATTCGTTTACTGCTGTCTGCATATCCACACCTGTTAGCGGTTCTATTTAGTACCGAGATGTTGTTAGTACCGAGACGTCCCGATCCTTACTTAGAGTAAAGCTCTACGATGAGGTTCTCGTTGATATCAGCTGGCAAATCGCTGCGATCAGGAACGCGTTTGTAAACGCCTTCTTTCTTCTCAGCGTTAACATCAACCCACTCAACATTGCTGCGTTGACCAGCAAGGTTAATAGCGTTTTGAATGCGCAATTGCTTTTTAGCTTTTTCGCGAACTGCAACAACATCACCAGCAGCAACTTGGTAAGAAGCGATATTAACGGTTTTACCGTTTACGCTAATTGCCTTGTGCGATACTAATTGACGTGATTCAGAGCGAGTAGAGCCGAAGCCCATACGATAAACAACGTTATCCAAGCGAGATTCGAGCAGTTTCAACAAGTTCTCACCGCTTGCGCCTTTACGACGTGCAGCTTCTTTGTAGTAACCACGGAATTGCTTTTCAAGAATGCCGTAAATACGACGTACTTTTTGCTTTTCGCGCAACTGTACACCGTAGTCAGACAAACGACCGCGACGTTGACCGTGTTGGCCAGGTGCTGTCTCTAATTTACATTTTGAATCTAACGCGCGCGCACCACTTTTAAGGAAAAGGTCAGTGCCTTCGCGACGAGAGAGTTTACAGGTAGGTCCAATATAACGAGCCATTATCTATTCCCCTTACACACGACGTTTTTTCGGCGGACGACAGCCGTTGTGAGGAATCGGCGTAACGTCAGTAATGTTGGTAATTTTGTAGCCAACATTATTCAGAGCACGAACTGCTGATTCACGACCTGGGCCTGGGCCTTTAACTTCAACGTCAAGGTTTTTCAAACCGTATTCTTTTGCAGCTTCACCAGCGCGTTCAGCAGCAACCTGAGCAGCGAATGGTGTAGATTTACGCGAACCACGGAAACCAGAACCACCTGAGGTAGCCCAGCTAAGAGCATTACCTTGACGATCAGTGATAGTCACGATGGTGTTGTTAAAAGAAGCGTGGATGTGAGCAACACCGTCCACCACTGTCTTTTTCACTTTCTTTTTGGTTGTGGTTTTATTACTTGGCTTCGCCATAGCAATCTCTTCCTACTAATTTGTTACCGTAAGTGAATGAAGGTAAGCCTAAGAATTACTTCTTAATGGGCTTACGTGGGCCTTTACGAGTACGAGCGTTCGTTTTAGTACGCTGACCACGCAACGGCAAGCTACGACGGTGACGCAAGCCACGGTAGCAACCCAAATCCATCAAACGCTTAATGTTCATAGATACAACACGGCGCAAGTCACCTTCTACGGTGCGCTTTGCAACTTCAGCACGGATCGCTTCCAACTGTTCTTCTGACAAAGTACCAATTTTGGACTCTTCAGAGATGCCAGTGGCAGCACAGATCTGCTTAGCTGTAGTACGACCAATCCCATAAACATAAGTCAACGAGATAACGGCGTGTTTGTTATCTGGTATGTTTACACCAGCAATACGAGCCATTCAAATTACTCCAATAACACATAAATGTAGCGCTGACAGTATTAACCGCCATCATCGCCGCTCAAAAAGGCGCGCAGGATAGCGAGAAACACAGCACAAAGCAATAGCTAGACAATTTCTTATCTAACGACAGTCAGCGCCCCCTATTGGCAATGCTTTATTTATCACTTAGAAAACAAGAGGCAGGCGTTCATTACATGAACACCTGCCTCAATGTCGAAGCGAGAAATTAATTAAGCATTAACCCTGACGCTGCTTGTGGCGCGGCTCTACGTTACAAATTACACGCAGAACACCATTACGACGCACCATTTTGCAATTGCGGCAAATCTTTTTAACAGAAGCACGAACTTTCATTATTCAACCTCAAAATCCAGGATTAACGAGCGTTTCCGCTGCCGTAACCTTTTAAGTTTGACTTCTTCATCAATGATTCATATTGATGAGACATCAAGTGAGCTTGTACCTGAGACATAAAGTCCATAACCACCACCACTACAATTAGCAGTGAAGTACCACCCAAGTAGAACGGCACACCAAAGGCAACTACTAAGAACTCAGGCAACAAGCAAACTGCCGACATATAGATAGCGCCAACAACGGTTAACCGAGTTAAAACACTATCAATATATTTTGCAGAGTGCTCACCAGGACGAATCCCCGGAATGTAAGCACCCGATTTTTTCAAATTATCTGCCACTTCTTTTGGATTAAACATCAACGCCGTATAGAAGAAACAGAAGAACGAAATAAAAGCAACAAAGATCAAAATGTACAACGGCTGACCTGGACTAATAGCTAATGCAAAGTCTTGCATAAGTGACTTTACAGTACCCTCACCCTGACCAAACCATTGTGCTATTGATGCAGGAAACAACAAAATACTGCTGGCAAAAATGGCTGGAATTACACCAGACATATTAATCTTCAAGGGTAAATGGCTTGATTGCGCACCATAACCTTGGCGGCCTGGCTGTCTTTTCGCGTAGTTAACCGTAATTCTGCGCTGACCGCGCTCAATGCGCACCACAGCCCAGATAATGCCAATTGCAAATACAAGAATAAACAGTAACGCAAGATAGTTAAGATCGCCTTGGCGAGCACTTTCAAGCGAATGCACAATTGCACTTGGTAACCCGGCGACAATACCCGCAAAAATTAACATGGAAATACCATTGCCAATTCCGCGCTCAGTGACTTGTTCACCCAACCACATCATAAAGACTGCGCCAGTAACCAAAGACACAACAGAGGTAAAATAGTAAGCAAAGTTAGCTTCGCCGCCGTAAGCATAATTAGAAAAGCTAGCGGCCATTGCAAATGCTTGTACTGTTGCCAATACCACTGTGAAATAACGGGTGTATTGGTTGATCTTTCTACGCCCCGCATCACCTTCTTTCTTCAACTGTTCAAGCGACGGAGTTACCGAACTTAAGAGTTGCATGATGATAGATGCCGAGATGTAAGGCATGATGCCTAAGGCTAAAATACTCATCCGCTCAAGAGCACCACCTGAGAACATGTTGAACATGCCTAGAATGGTGTCTTTGTTTTGATTAAACAGATCTGCGATTCGTTCTGGATCCAAGCTCGGAATAGGTACGTGAGTACCAATGCGATAGACCAGAATAGCCAAAAAGAGAAAACGAAGGCGAGCCCAAAGCTCGCCTAAACCTTTTTGATTCGCTAACGGCATATTGTTGGAGATAGCCATGCGCCTCTTACTCTTCTACAGTACCGCCAGCAGCTTCAATAGCAGCCTTAGCACCTTTGGTTACGCCTAAACCTTTAACGGTTACGGCTTTTTTCAACTCACCAGAAGCAAAAATCTTAGCGCGTTTAATCACGGAGCTAATCAAGTCTGCTTGCTTGAGAGTTTCCAAATCTACTACGGAGCCTTCTACCAGATTCAATTCAGACAAACGAATCTCAGCAGTAACGCGGCCAATACGAGAAGAGAAACCATATTTGGGCAAACGGATTTGTAAAGGCATTTGACCGCCTTCAAAACCTGGACGCACAGAACCACCAGAACGTGATTTCAAACCCTTGTGGCCGCGACCACAAGTTTTGCCAAGACCGCTACCAATACCACGGCCAACACGTTTTGCAGCTTTAATTCGACCCGGTGCGGGGCTAAGTGTATTAAGACGCATCTTATTCTCCCACTACCTTGACCAAATAGTTCACTTTATTAATCATGCCGCGAACTGAAGGGGTATCTTCCACTTCAACGGTATGACGGATGCGGCGCAAGCCTAAGCCCGCAACGCATGCTTTGTGGCTCTCTAGGCGATGAGCAGTACTTTTCACCTGAGTCACTTGAATCATTTTCTTAGACATGGTTCATCCACCATCGTAAATCGAAAATTCGATTAGTTCAGAATGTCTTCAACACTTTTACCGCGCTTGGCTGCAACTGCTTCTGGTGAAGTCATTGCTTTAAGAGCGTTAAAGGTTGCACGAACAACGTTCACTGGGTTGGTAGAGCCGTAGCACTTAGCCAACACGTTCTGAACACCTGCAATCTCCAGTACAGAGCGCATTGCACCGCCGGCGATTACACCAGTACCTTGAGAGGCTGGTTGCATGTAAACTTTTGATGCGCCGTGAACACCTTTAATTGCGTATTGCAAAGTGTCGCCGTTCAGATCAAATTTAATCATGTTACGACGTGCTGCTTCCATTGCTTTTTGAATTGCGATGGGCACTTCACGCGCTTTACCGCGGCCGAAACCTACCTTGCCATTACCGTCGCCAACTACAGTCAACGCGGTAAATTGGAAGATACGACCACCTTTTACAGTTTTAGCAACGCGATTGACCTGAACAAGTTTCTCTTGCAAGCCTTCGTTGTTGTCTTCTTCTTTCTTAGAGTAAGCCATATCTTAACCTTTAGAATTTCAATCCGCCTTCACGGGCAGCATCAGCCAAGGCTTTAACACGACCGTGGTATCTGAAACCACTACGATCGAAAGCAACTTGTGTGATACCCGCAGCTTTAGCACGCTCAGCAATCAGTAAACCAACTGCTTTGGCGGCATCAGCATTGCCAGTTTTGCCACTACGTAAATCTTTATCAAGAGTAGAGGCGCTAGCCAATACTTTTGAACCATCGCCAGCAATTACTTGTGCGTAAATGTGACGTGGGGTGCGATGGATAGACAAACGAGTTGCTCCCAATTCGCGAATCTTTGCTCGGGCACGGCGTGCGCGGCGAAGACGAGATAGCTTCTTATCGCTCATAACCTAGCCCTTACTTCTTCTTAGCTTCTTTACGGAGTACTACTTCATCCGAATAACGTACACCTTTACCTTTATAAGGCTCTGGCTCACGGAACGAACGAATCTCGGCAGCTACTTGACCAAGCAATTGCTTGTCGGCGCCTCTGAGTACTATCTCAGTCTGACTTGGGGTCTCAACCGCTACGCCTGCAGGCAGAACGTAGTTTACTGGATGCGACAAACCCAAAGACAGGTTTACAGTGTTACCTTCAGCTTTTACACGGTAACCAACGCCAACCAAAGTCAGTTTCTTTTCCCAACCTGTGTTAACACCGAAAACCATATTGTTGACTAGAGCACGTGTAGTGCCTGCCAACGCGCTTGACTGCTTGGCACCGTCACGCGGAGCAAAAGTTAACACGTTGTTTTCGTGTTTAACTTCTACATTCGCATGAACGTTGAGTGCCAACGTACCCTTACCGCCTTTTATGGTAAGCAACTGACCCGCCAGGGTGATGCTTACAGCGGCCGGGACTTCAACCGGACTTTTTGCAACTCGTGACATGACGACTTCCCATTAGAATACTGTGCAAAGAACTTCACCACCCACGCCAGCGGCACGGGCAGCACGATCAGTCATTACACCTTTACTGGTAGAAACGATAGCGATGCCCAAACCTGCGCGAACAGTTGGGATTGCTTCTTTTCCAGCATAGTTGCGAAGACCAGGACGGCTTACGCGGTCGATCTCAGCAATAACTGGTTTGCCTTCAAAATATTTCAGTTCAACAGTTAGCTCTTGCTTAACGCCTTCACTTACTGAGAAACCGCTGATGTAACCTTCGCTAGAAAGTACATTAGCAACATTAACCTTCAATTTTGATGAAGGCATTGTAACAGATGGCTTGCCGACTTGTTGCGCATTGCGAATGCGGGTAAGCATATCTGCCAAAGGATCTTGCATACTCATATGATTCTGCTCCTAAAATTAAGCCGAGGCTTACCAGCTTGCCTTAACAAGACCTGGGACGTCACCACGCATTGCGGCTTCGCGCAACTTGTGACGGCACAAACCAAATTTGCGGTAAACACCATGTGGACGACCGGTTAAGCGGCAACGATTACGTTTGCGGCTAGCACTTGCATCACGTGGCTGTTGTTGCAACTTGATTTGTGCTTCCCAAACTTGCTCTTCTGAAGAAGAAGGGCTAACGATGGTAGCTTTCAATTCAGCGCGTTTAGCAGCGAATTTTTTTACGGTATTTGCACGTTTAACTTCACGTGCAATCATAGATTTCTTAGCCATGATTCTACCCTTAGCCTTTGAATGGGAAGTTGAAGGCTTTTAATAAAGCGCGGCCTTCATCGTCGGTGCGGGCAGTTGTAGTGATACAAATGTCCAAACCACGGATTTTATCAACTTTATCGTAATCAATCTCTGGGAAGATGATTTGTTCGGTCACACCCATTGAGAAATTACCACGACCATCAAATTGCTTCGGGCTAATACCACGGAAGTCACGAATACGTGGAATAGCTACCGTTACCAGACGATCTAAGAACTCATACATACGATTCTTACGCAGAGTTACTTTGCAACCGATTGGCCAGTCTTCACGAATTTTGAAGCCCGCAATTGACTTGCGCGCTGCCGTGACAACCACTTTCTGACCACCAATTTTGGTCAGATCGCCTACCGCATTATCAAGCACTTTCTTATCACCAACAGCCTCACCTACACCCATGTTCAGGGTGATTTTGGTAATGCGTGGCACTTCCATAACATTCGCCAATCCCAATTCTTCTTTCAGTTTTGGGGCGAGTTCTTTGTTGTATAAGTCTTTAAGCCTAGCCATGTGTATTACGCCTCTACGGCCTCGCCATTGGATTTGAAAACACGTACTTTGTCGCCATTTTCAAGAACTTTGAATCCAACACGATCAGCCTGCTTGGTTGCTGGGTTGTATATTGCAACATTCGATGTGTGAATCGATGCTTCTTTCTCAATAATCCCACCGGCAACGCCAGCTTGTGGATTAGGTTTTTGGTGCTTTTTAACAATGTTAATGCCGGAAACAATGACACGTTCAGCCAATACGCGAACTACTTTACCGCGCTTGCCCTTGTCACGTCCTGCGATAACAATTACTTCGTCATCACGTTTAATTTTAAGCATTTGTCTGCCCTCTATTCTTAGGACTGGAGTACTTAAAGTACTTCAGGTGCCAAAGAAATGATTTTCATGAATTTCTCGCCACGCAACTCACGAGTCACTGGTCCGAAAATACGTGTACCAATCGGAGCATCTTGGTTGTTCAGCAGTACGGCAGCATTATCGTCAAACTTGATCAATGAACCGTCTTGGCGACGCACACCTTTCTTTGTGCGAACAACAACTGCCTTCATTACTTGGCCTTTCTTCACCTTACCGCGTGGAATTGCTTCCTTTACGGTAACTTTGATGATGTCACCCACTGCCGCATAGCGACGGTGAGAACCGCCAAGAACCTTGATGCACATGACACGGCGAGCACCGCTGTTGTCAGCAACATCTAAGTAGCTTTCTGTTTGAATCATCGTCCGTCTCCGAAACTTTCAATATAATCTGGAGCCGATTAGACTTCAGAAGCACGTTCTTCAATTTTAACCAAAGACCAGGTCTTGGTTTTTGATAATGGGCGCGATTCTGCAACCGTAACCACATCACCAATTTTGCACTCGTTGTTTTCGTCATGAGCGTGAAGCTTTGAAGATTTAGTGGCATATTTGCCATAAAGTTCATGCTTAACGCGACGCTCAATCAGCACAGTAATGGTTTTATCCATCTTGTCGCTAACGACCTTACCGGTCAGAGTACGAGCCAGTTTTGTTTCCTGAGTCATCGTTAGTTACCTGCCTTTTGTCTAAGCGCTGTCTTGATGCGTGCAATGTCTTTACGCACTTGCGCAAGCAAGTGAGTTTGGGTCAATTGACCAGTAGAAGCCTGCATACGAAACTTAAACTGTTCTTTCAATTGTTCCAACAAGACGCCATTCAGCTCTTCGACGGATTTTTCGCGCAATTCTGAACCTTTCATCACATCACCGAACGCTTAACAAATGTTGTCATAATTGGCAATTTAGCCGAGGCAAGAGCGAAAGCTGCGCGAGCTAATTCTTCGCTCACACCGTCCATCTCATATAAAACCTTGCCCGGACGAATTTGTGCCACCCAGTACTCCACATTACCCTTACCTTTACCTTGACGAACTTCAAGAGGTTTTTCGGTAATTGGCTTATCCGGAAACACACGAATCCAGATTTTTCCGCCACGCTTAACGTGACGAGTCATCGCTCTACGTGCTGCTTCAATTTGACGAGCAGTTAAGCGACCGCGACCAGTTGCCTTCAAGCCAAAATCACCAAAGCTAACCTTGGAGCCACGTTGGGCCAAGCCGCGGTTGCGGCCTTTCATCTGCTTGCGAAACTTTGTACGCTTAGGTTGTAACATTTTGCGTACCCCTTACTTGGATTTAGCGGCTTTTTTCTTAGGTTCAGCTTCAGCAACTACGTCGCCGATTACTTCGCCTTTGAAAATCCAGACTTTTACACCAATGATGCCGTAAGTGGTGTGCGCTTCAGCGGTTGCGTAATCGATATCCGCACGTAAAGTGTGGAGAGGAACGCGACCTTCACGATACCATTCACTACGTGCAATCTCAGCACCACCTAAACGACCACCAACCTGAATCTTGATGCCTTCGGCACCTTGACGCATGGCGTTCTGTACCGCGCGCTTCATCGCACGACGGAACATTACGCGGCGCTCTAATTGCTGGGCTACGCCCTGAGCAACCAATGCACCATCCAAGTCTGGCTTACGAATCTCTTCAATATTGATATGGACAGGAACGCCCATTTGTTTGCCTAATTCCAAGCGCAACTTATCAACATCTTCACCTTTTTTACCGATGACAATACCAGGACGCGCCGTGTGAATGGTGATGCGCGCAGTGTTAGCTGGACGCTCAATATCAACACGACTTACAGATGCACTGGCCAATTTCTCTTGAATGTACTTGCGCACTTTCAGATCAACGATCAACTTATCTGCGTAATCAGTACCATCGGCATACCATACAGAGGTGTGCTTTTTGATAATACCGAGACGTATACCGTTCGGATGTACTTTCTGACCCATAACGCCTGCTCTCTTACTTGTCGGCTACTTTAACGGTGATGTGACAAGTGCGCTTGGTGATGCGGTCTGCACGACCCTTAGCACGCGGACTTACGCGCTTAAGGCTTGTGCCCTCATCAACAAAAATGGTTGATACTTTCAAAGCATCAACATCAGCACCTTCGTTGTGTTCTGCGTTAGCAATCGCAGATTCCAGTACTTTCTTGATAATATCCGCACCCTTTTTGGTACTGAATGCAAGAGTATCAAGAGCTTGTTCAACGCCTTTACCGCGAATTTGATCAGCTACCAAACGCGCTTTTTGCGCCGACAGACGAGCACCGGTTAATTTTGCTGCTACTTCCATCGTATACCTCGATTAGCGTTTTTTCGCTTTCTTATCAGCGGCGTGGCCACGATAAGTGCGGGTTGCTGCAAATTCACCAAGCTTATGGCCAACCATCTCTTCATTTACCAATACTGGTACATGTTGACGACCGTTATGCACAGCAAGGGTCAAACCAATCATTTCCGGCATGATCATAGAACGACGTGACCAAGTCTTAATTGGACGACGATCGTTAGCTGCGATCGCTGCTTCGACCTTCTTAATAAGGTGAAGATCTATAAAAGGACCTTTTTTCAGTGAACGTGGCACTGCGATTTCCTCTCTCAGCTGCTGTTAGAAGCGCGATTATTTCTTATCGCGACGACGAACAATCATCTTGTCTGTGCGCTTGTTGCTGCGCGTTTTGTATCCCTTAGTAGGAACACCCCATGGTGAAACTGGGTGACGACCACCCGACGTACGCCCTTCACCACCACCCATTGGGTGATCGACAGGGTTCATCGCCACACCGCGAACGGTAGGACGAACACCACGCCAGCGAGTAGCACCAGCTTTACCCAAGGAACGCAGATTGTGTTCGCTGTTGGATACTTCACCCAACGTTGCACGACAATCACTCAACACCTTGCGCATTTCACCACTGCGTAAACGCAAGGTTGCATAAGCACCGTCGCGCGCTACCAACTGAGCCGAAGCACCAGCGGAACGAGCAACTTGAGCACCTTTGCCAGGCTTGAGCTCTACACAGTGAACAACAGAACCGAGCGGAACATTGCGCAATGGCATGGTATTACCAGGCTTGATTGCAGCTGCATTGCCAGATTCAATTTTGTCACCTACTACCAAACCTTTAGGAGCGATAATGTAACGGCGCTCACCATCGGCATAGCAAACGAGGGCGATATAAGCAGTACGATTTGGATCGTACTCAATACGCTCTACAGTTGCTGGAATACCATCTTTGTTACGACGGAAATCGACTACACGGTAATGCTGCTTGTGACCACCACCGATATGACGGGTAGTGATACGGCCCGCATTGTTACGACCACCGGTTTTTGATTTCTTTTCGAGCAAAGGCGCATATGGATCACCTTTGTACAAATCCGGGTTAACAATGCTAACTACAAAGCGACGACCAGGTGATGTGGGTTTACGTTTTACGATTGCCATGACCTAATCCCCTTACTCAGCCGATGCCGCGAGATCAATTTCTTGACCCTGCGCCAAACGAACGTATGCCTTTTTCCAATCGCTTCTTTTGCCAAGACCGTAGCGAGTACGCTTGGTCTTACCTTTAACATTCAGCACAGAAACACTTTCTACTTTTGTGCCAAACAACGATTGAACTGCAGCTTTGATTTCAAGTTTGTTTGCAGTTGGATTAACTTTAAACACTACTTGATTTGCAGACTCGCCTGCCGCTGCTGATTTCTCAGAAACTACTGGGCCGAGAATGATTTTGTATAAACGCTCTTGGTTCATCCCAGTATCTCCTCAAATTTTTTGAGAGCCGGCACAGTCACAACAACTTTGTCGAAACCGATCAGACTTACTGGATCAACACCTTGCGCATCAGAAACACCAACTTTGTACAAGGTGCGTGAAGCGAGGAACAGGTTTTCGCTGATTTCTTCAGTAACGATCAATACATCAGTCAAGTTGAATTGAGCTAATTTTTGCACCAGAGCTTTAGTCTTTGGAGCTTCGATATCAAAGCTCTCAACAACAATAAGACGCTCTTGACGGTTCAGCTCTGACAAAATGCATTGCAACGCGGCGCGATACATTTTCTTGTTCAGCTTTTGCTCATGATCACGTGGTTTTGCTGCAAATGTAGCACCACCGCCACGCCAGATTGGGCTGCGAATAGTACCAGCACGTGCACGACCAGTACCTTTTTGACGCCAAGGCTTCTTACCACCGCCAGACACTTCAGCGCGAGTTAACTGCGCCTTAGTACCTTGACGCGCACCAGCCATGTACGCAACAACAGCTTGATGAACCAAGTCTTGATTAAATTCTCTACCGAAGGCAACTTCAGATACATTTACTGTACCTTGTGCACCTGCGGGGCTAACAATTTTTAATTCCATGGTCGATTCCCCTCGGATACTTAACCGTTAGTGCGCGCTTTAACAGCGGGACGTACAAAAACGTCGCCACCTGGAGCACCAGGAATAGCACCCTTAACCAGAAGCAGATTGCGCTCAGCATCAACGCGAACCACAACGAGATTTTGAACGGTTACGCGTTCAGCACCCATGTGACCAGCCATTTTTTTGCCTTTAAATACGCGACCTGGAGTTTGACACTGACCGATAGAAACCAATACGCGGTGCGAACGGATGTTACCGTGAGTCGAATCTTGCATACAAAAATTCCAGCGATTAATACCGCCAGCGATACCTTTACCTTTGGATGTGCCAG